>JALVFK010000232.1 GCA_027030065.1 Desulfurococcales archaeon
TCAAGGAAAGGCCAGATAGTTTTCGTTAGATTCAAGATACCGAGAGACAACCCCGTAGTCGATTCAATCCATGATATATTTCCTCTAGCATACTATCAAGAGATAGAAAACTATGAGTTCATGGGGATAGAGTTCAAGGGGCATAACGGTCTGAGAAAATGGATACTTGACGGAAACTGGGATGGGCCCCCACCACTACGTAAAGACTTTGACGCGAGAAAATGGGTTCTTGAAACATACTATGGTGGTAAAAGGTATGAGAGACCTACATAAGAGGTGAAAAACATATGGGTAAGGTTCGTGAAGTAGAAGTCCTCCTAGGGCCCCAGCATCCCGGAGCACCGGGTAACGTAGCCTTCCGATTAAAACTTGATGGTGAACGAGTAATAGATGCGGACGTCATACCAGGTTATCTTCACCGCGGATTCGAGAAAATGATGGAGTATCGGTGGTGGGAAGTAGACGTTGTAATGTCTGCTCGATTCTGCGTAGAGGATCCGGATAACTTTGAATTAGCCTATGTTAGAGCGGCAGAAGATGTGTATGGTGTAGAACCACCCGAGAAAGCTCGTAGAGTGAGAACGATAATAGCTGAAATGGGCCGTATACAAAGCCATCTCTTCTGGCTACTATTCATAGGTGGTGTAGTAGGTGCTAGATATATTCCTTCATGGGCTATGGCAGCACGTGAAGAGATACTAAAATGGTACGACTATATTACTGGCCATAGAGTCTACCACCACTACATGGTTCCCGGAGGAATCCGTTGGAACATACCACAAGACTTCCAAGAACGCACACTCAAGGTATTGAGATTTGTTGAGAGAATAGTAAATGATATAAAGAGGGCATTATTCGATAACAAGATATTCCAAGCTAGAACCCGTGGTATGGGGGTTCTCAAAGCATCTGACGCTATAAGACTAGGAGCTACGGGTCCCGTTCTAAGAGGCTCCGGTGTAAGACATGATATAAGGATCGTTGACCCCTATGAGGCTTATGATGAAGTAGAATTCGAGGTACCAGTAGGAGAATACGGTGACTCCTATGACCGTTGCCTTGTTCGCTTAAAAGAAATCTACCAGAGCATTAGTATAATCCGTCAACTAGTAGGAAAGGTTAGCCCCGACGGAATATATCGTTACAAGATACCACTTGTAGCACCACCGGGCGAGGGTATAGGAAGAGTTGAAACAGCGAGAGGAGAATACTTAATCCATATAACGAGTACTGGTGGTCAAACACCTTACCGTGTAAGACTAAGAACTCCTTCAATGGCACACTTAACCACTGTTATTAAACATGTGTTGAGAAACGAGGAGATAACGATAGCAGACTTCCCCGTCTTCGTGAAAAGCCTTGATCCATGTGCACCAGACCTGGATAGGTGAATGGTAATGGTCTTGAGCTCGATAATCCTGGGCTTAAAGTACTTGTTTACGAGGCCCTATACGAGGCTTGTACCAGAGAAGGAGCCTCCATTTAAGACTGAGACTACTCGTGGACGCCATGTATTGTTTATGGAGAAGTGTACTGGTTGTACGATGTGTCAGCGAGTATGTCCAGCTGATGCTATACAGATGGTGAAGGTTGAAGGAGAGTGGAAGATGAATAGGAAGAAGATTTTCCCTAGAATAGATATGCAGAGATGTACTTTCTGTGCAATGTGTGTAGAAGTATGTCCAACTGGAGCTCTCGCAATGACCGATATGACTGGATGGGATATGACGACTGATAACAAGGAGACGACCATGTACATGCCCTACCAGCTCACACCGCCCGAAGGCCATAAACTAACGGTTACTAAGCAGAAATGGATCCCGCCTCCACCCATGTTTAAGCCTAAACCTAAAGTTCCTCCCAAAAAGGCTACGAGATGATGAGTTATGGACCCCTTAATGGTTAGATCAATATTAGCGGGATTGATTGGAGTATTCGTGTTGGCAATAGTAATATATAGTATAAGGGTTTTCAAAGGTCCCACTATACCGGACATGGTGTTAGCAGTAGACGCTCTATCATATGATCTAGCGGTACTCATAGTGGTTCTCGCAATACTCTTTGATACTGTTTACTTAGCGGTAGCAGCATTGCCCCTAGTCCTCTGGGCGTATATTCTAGACATGTATGTGGCAAAGTATCTTGAAAGAGAAGAATTAGGTGATTAGTCGTGATATGGGATATAATTGGATGGATAGGGGTAGCTCTAATAGTCCTTGGAGCCATAATGGATTTAATAGCATCTATAGGCATGCATAGATTTAGGAACTTCTACCTTAGATTACATGCCGCTACAGTTGGAATGATAGGTGGAGCATTTTACCCGTTAATAGGCTTAGGCTTGCTGAGTCTATCACTAGAATATCTCGGTATAACAAGATACTATATTGCTGGTATATCCTTTGTATCAGCTCTATTCGTACTCCTCACAGCACCAGTAGGCTCCCACGTCCTCGCTCGCGCAGCTCATAGAGCTGGGATAAAACCTGAGCCTATAAACGTGGATAGACTTCAAGAAGACATGGAGAAAGGGGTGATGGAAGAGTGATTGATGGGTTAGGTATCCAGGATCTCCTATTAATAGTAGCATTCACATTAGCTATAGTGTTTACGTATAAGACTCTAGTAGAGAAAGACCTTGTTAGAGCAGTAGTATATTCCGCTGGACAAGCCATAGCTTATGGTCTAGCATTCATAGTCCTAATGGCCCCTGACCTAGCTCTCGCATATGTTGCAGTAGGAGTTGGCATATACTCTGCATTGTTCCTCCTCGTGATATCACGTACAGAACGCTATGAGAAGGTGGAGTAAAGTGGAGAAGAGACTAATCTGTCTAGGAGTATGTATAACGGTTACAGCCTTCATCCTAGCCTTCGCCCTAATATATACT
>JALVFK010000233.1 GCA_027030065.1 Desulfurococcales archaeon
TTATAGGCCTCTCTGGATCCACATCATATCTCCTAAGGATTTCCTCTACTTTATCGGTGGGTAAGGGTTTATTCTTAGGGCTGAGGGGATCTATTGATGGAGGCATAACATATTTACGCGGTGTAGGGGTCTCAGGGTGAATGTATTCTTTTAGATGATATATTGAGGCATAGTATCCCCTCAATAAGTCTGCTATAAACTCCCATACAGGCTTATAGGGCTTGCTTAAATCTATATGACATCTCCAAATCCATACCCTACTATTTTCCCGAAACCTTCGTAGTCCAAGGGGTTGGGGATCATGAACTACTATAAAGTCTCCAGCAAGATCTAAGCGCTCAGCATTCTCGCGATTCACCTTCAAGTAGAACTCCTTCATCTCATCCGTCAATTCTTTCTCAGCACCTTGTAGGGCGTTATGGATGAGCTTAGTTATCTTGAAGAACTCTTCGGGCGCCTCTATAACCTCCCAAACAGTCTTCAACCCAACACTATTCATTAACGGAACCATAGTATACAATATCTCTGCTACACCACCACCAAAACTAGTAGAATTCACATGAGTTAAACCCAAGCCTCTTAAAGGCTCAGCTAGGCTCCTTATCTCTTCAACCTTACCCCATCCTATAATATCCCCATACATCTCTAGTTTTCTATCCTCAAACCCAGAGACCTTCATTTAGCAGAAACCACCCACGTTAAGGAAACAACATATAATATATAACAGTTTCCAAAAAACAATACCACTAATAAGTAGTAAGTCTTTATTCAATGCAAATTAATCAGGTAGTCACAAATAATTATTCATAATATCAGTTAATTTTCAGATAGGCTCTGTTCCCCAATATAGGTTTGATGTAACTATTGTATATTGACTCTAAAGATTTTATACGAAAATATTATTAACGGTGTTAAAGTACTATATGCTAGGTGCATAGAATTTTGTCTAAAGTATTAGTCATTGTATCTACATCAGAATACAGTAAAGCATTACTGGGAGTCTTATGGGCTACTGCAGCCCTCAGGGAAAAATGGGTTAGCGACGTCGAATTAGTGTTCTTTGGCCCGATTGAGGAGAGGATAGCTGAGGGAGATGAGAAACTCTTAGAGGCTATAGATGATTTTAAGAAGTTGGGTAAGAAGCCTATTGCATGCGAACGAGTAGCTAGAGCAAACAATTATCTCGATAAATTAGCAGATAAGATAGATGTTGGAGTGGTTGGAGAATTAATAGGCGAATACATAGGTAAAGGCTACGTTCCACTAGTATTCTAATGATCCCCAGGGGAGACTTTGTTAGCGTTCAAGCCAATGATGAGAACCCTTATTTTTAACAATGTTAAAAATAATTTAATGTATCTATACTAATACCCTAATGGGGAATATGGGTTGAGTTCATCTAGAAACAGTGGTTGTAGTAGTTGTGTGTTCTTTAAGGTACATGACTTGTTCGACTATATAGGATATTGTACCATAAAGGATGAATTGATAGTGGGAGGAGAGAGCGGATGCCCTCACTATAAGCCCGTTGATAAGAGTCAGCTAGTAGAGTTATTGAGGGAGAGGGGTTGGATATACTGTGTTACATGTAAGAAGCCAATATACTCTGAGGAGGAGTTAGACGAGTATCTTGAAAAGTATAGGGTAAACGTAGACTTCTTCAACGATACAGTTGCAGCAGAAGAATCACCAGCAGCAGACTAGTAGGGGGAGAACATGTCTGAGACTCTAGACTTTATTCTAGGCGGCCCCCAGGGAGCGGGTCTTGAGACGAGCATGGTTATTATATCGGCTTCTCTAGCTAGATTGGGCTATGAGGTTATTGCTGATAGAGAATACTTTTCCAACATTAAGGGTAGGCACAGCTATGTTCATATGAGGGTTCTCTCAAAGCCTCTCCCCAAGGCTCTTAGCTATCCTGTTAAACTAGTTGAAGCAATGGATGCTGAAACAGTCTTCACACACTATGGTGACCTAGTAGACGGAGGATTCCTCGTATATGATAAAAGTGTTAGGGGGAAACACTTAGAAGAAATACCGAGTATGGAGCCTCAGCTCAAGGAGAGACTGAGTAAGAGGTTTAAGGAGATAGGAGTTGACGGTACTATTGAGTCACTTGTAAAATACTTGTCTAGGGAGAAAAAGATAAGGCTAATTGAAATAGACTTTGCCGAACAGTTAAGAAAGCTTAGAGAAAAATACAAGCTCTCACCAGCTCACACCTCCCGCTATATAAGCTCAATACTCGTGGGAGCCTATGCCGGGCTAACTGGCTTAGACTTAGATGCAGTTGAATATGGAGTTAACTATAGGTTTAAGAAGAATAGAAGTATAGCCGAGCAAAACATCTACTTAATAAAAACAGTAGCCGAGCAAGTTAAAACAGTTCACGGTGAACCATTGAAGATACCGCCGCCAGACCATGATGCTAGAGAATATATGGTTGTAAGCGGTAACGAAGTAGTAGCCATGGCTAAGATAGTAGCTGGCGTAAGATATCAAAGCTATTACCCGATAACCCCTGCAGCAGATGAAAGCTTCTTCCTAGAAAGCCACGAGAACCTAGTAGTAGATAAAGAACACCTTGGAGGAATACTAGTATTTCAGACAGAGGATGAGATAGCTGCTATAACCTCTGCTATAGGAGCAGCTTTAACTGGGGCAAGAACGGCTACCGCTACAAGCGGCCCAGGCTTCTCATTAATGGTTGAAGGCCTTGGATGGGCTGGACACAACGAGGTTCCAGTAGTAATAACCTACTATCAGAGAGGTGGGCCTAGTACTGGATTGCCTACGAGGGGGAGTCAGAGTGATTTATTGTTCACGCTCTTTGCATCTCATGGAGAGTTTCCTAGAATAGTCATCGCATCAGGTGATCATGAGGAGG
>JALVFK010000234.1 GCA_027030065.1 Desulfurococcales archaeon
CCTAGGCCGGGGTGGCCGAGCGGACCAAGGCGGTGGGCTCGAGATTTCCGGCTACAAAAACGGGAGACCCACTGCCCCGAGCGGGGCGCGCGGGTTCGAATCCCGCCCCCGGCGCCACAAAATCATTTATCAATAAACACGGATAATCCTTAAAGAAGCGGGGGTGCCCGAGCCTGGTCAAAGGGGTCGGGCTCAGGACCCGATGGCGTAGGCCTGCGTGGGTTCAAATCCCACCCCCCGCACCATATTATAATGGTGAGTTACAATAATCTTTTGCTAACTACATGTATGGGGTGGTAATTAGTTTTCGTTTTTGTATTGTTCTTAATTCTTATAGTATACAGTCTTCTTTGATAATGTTGATGCAATTATATGGGCTATTCTTAATGGTTCAGGTATAGGCGAGAATAATATTGTTTTTTCAAGCACTTTTCGGGTCTCTCCTAAACTAAAGCTAGAATATACATGCATGGTTATGTTGTTTATTTCTAATATTGCACTACTACGGTATACTTCTAATATTATATTATAGCGTTCATACCAGTCGTGAAAGTTCTTTATGAGAGCATTCTTTATCTTTTCAATGTCTAGTGGTCTATAAAAGAATACTATGACGTTTTTAATAACCTCTTTTAACTTACTTATATTTATAACACCGAAGCCAGCATAAGTTATACCGTCAAGTAATAATACATCATTTCTTTTTGGCTTGTAATCACTTATCATTCTACTTATCTTATTTGTAACTTCCATGGAATCTACTTCTATTTTATCAATACTCATATCGTCGAATACTATGATTTTATCGCGGTATACATGTGTTTTTATTACCGTTAATACTGTTTTTTGTTTATTTTTTCTCGGGATAGTAGGGAAGTAGCCGTCATCAGCCGCGTATATTGTTAATAATTGGTTCAAGTCTAGGATCCCTGCTTAGTGCATCATAGAGTATATCTGGTTTTAAGTTTATTGATATGATTTTCGTTTTGCCGTAGCGTCCCCTACTTACAACTTTTGCATTTACGAGTCCGAGCATGTCTAATTCATTTATTATATCACTTACTCTTCGTTGTGTAACAGTCTCTATTCTAACTGATTTACATATCTTTATGTAGGTATTATATACTTCTCCTGTTGTAGTAATTTTTCCTTCCTTAACCAAAGCGAGAATAGCCAATAATACTAGTTTACTGTGCAGCGGTAGTGTATGTACTACCTCTTGTACTCTATCTCTCTCAAGTTCATCTCTCGCCTTATAGACGTGCTCTATAGTAACCCTACGTGCACCCTCACGCTCAGCTAGTTCACCAGCTACCCGTAATAGATCAAGAGCTCTACGTGCATCACCATGCTCTCTTGCAGCTATAGCCGCACAAAGTTCTATAACACCTTCTCCAAGTACATTATCGTGAAAAGCTTCTCTTGCCCTTTGTCTCAGTATATCTTCTAATTGAAGAGCATTATAGGGAGAGAAAATTATTTCCTCCTCACCGAGACTACTCCTTATGCGTGGATCAAGTCTCTCTACGAAATTTACATCGTTTGTAATACCTATTAATGAAACCTTAGAGTTCTTGAGTACATCATTAATTCTCACGAGTTTATATAGAAGATCATCTCCATGTTTTTTAATAATAAAGTCTATTTCATCTAATACAATGAGTAAAAGCCTCTTCTTTAACTCTAGCGCACGTATTATTCTCTTGTAGACCTCGCTTGTAGCAAGACCTGTAAATGGTACACGAATTCCGAGAGAAGAAGCAAGTTCTGATAGAATACGGTAAGGTGTATCACTCTGCCGACAGTTTATATACGAATATTGAAAGGATATGTTCAACTCTTTTGTCTTTTTATCAATATGCTTTAGTACAAAGAGCGTTACTGCAGTCTTACCCGTTCCAGTCAAACCATAAATGAACACATTATTGGGTCTCTCTTCTCTAAGTATAGGCGCTAATATTTGTGCTAGTTTTCTTATCTCATTTTCACGATGTGGGAGAGTATCCGGTATATAATCTGGTCTTAATATATCTCTATTCTTGAATATTCTAGACTTCGTAGCAGCCATTAAGATCTCTTCAATAATATCTGACACTACTTGCCCCTATTAGAAAATGACTACTAATACTAGGTTTTTAAGCAAGTAGTCCAAACATGAATACGACTTAGTTTTAACTACTATAAGTCTTATAAACCCATTTGACTTCAAACAAAGTGGTGGGCCGGTAGCTCAGCCTGGAAGAGCGCTCGGTTGGCATCCGAGAGGCCCCGGGTTCAAATCCCGGCCGGTCCACCATTTTATTCTTCACTTTATTCTTAATGCATTATAATCTCTTCCGTTTAACTATTTTCTCAGAAATATCCCAGATTTTATCTCCAATTCTATGAAGATTTTTGATTATTTTACCTCTTTCTTGTTGCTCATTATAATCTTTTAGTGCTTCTCCTATGACTATGGGTATCCATTTATTTATTAGAAATATTATAACTGTATCGCCTTTTTTGAAGCCGTTTGTCTCTTTAATGCCAGGTTTCATAACATCAGCGCCTCGTAGTAATGGTTTCAGCGCACCTTCATCGACAACGGCGTATTTGAAGGCTTCCTTAACATAATTAGTGCCTTTATTACTAATTATTTCCGCTATTAAATGTAGAGTTGGATAATATTTGTTATAGTATTTGAAGAATGATGGGAACTCATTAATTAATATTAATTCTATCTCATTGTTAGTCGTAGTTATTCTTTCAACTTTCAGCTTCTTTATGTTAGCCTTTTCTTCCACAACGTATTTATATATACTTGAGAGTTCTTCAAAGAGCTTTCTCTTTTCCTTCTTAGAAAGTAAGTGGCGTAAAATTTTCATAGCCTAAACCATGTAGTGATGTATTGTAGAGGGAATTAATTTTTAATCCCTAATAGTATGGGGTAGTATGGGGTAGAAGAAAATTGACTGAAACTGCTCGTAGAATATTGGTAGAATCTGTAGGTTCTATAGTATTGGTAAAGTTAAAGGGCAATAGAGAGGTACGCGGAAAGCTTAAGAGTTTTGATCAGCACCTAAACATTGTATTAGAGGATGCTGAGGAAATAAGAGAAGATGGTACACCAAGGAAACTCGGCACGATTGTTATACGTGGAGATAATGTAGTATTAATCTCGCCTTCACCAACATAAATCCTTACAAGGCCAATATTATGAGGTAGTGGGGGATAGGTATGGGAAAGGGAACACCTGCTTTCGGAAAGATGAGTAAAGGAAAAACACATATACGGTGTAGACGCTGTGGGAGACACTCGTTTAATGTAGCGAAGGGTTATTGTGCAGCATGTGGGTTTGGGCGTTCTTCAAGAATGAGAAGATATTCATGGCAGAATAAGAAAGTAAATAGAACAAGATTACGTTAAATTACTACCAAATATATCATAACTATACTATAATTAATTATCGTGTAAAACTCTGTGTTTTGAATAATTAATATTTAGTAATTTTAGCATTATTGTTATACAAGTCTTAGACTCTCCATTATACGTGGAGCGTAGACCTCTAAATCCTCTGGTAATCCTAAACGTGAGCGAGTTCTCTTGCTCATTAATTTGTTATAGAAGGCCCTAGTATTTGATGGTTCTCCGTGATTTAATATTATTCTTCTTGGCTTAGGCTCAATGTTTCTTAGAAAGTCCATTAGTTGTCCTCGATCTGAGTGTCCCGAGAATCCTTCAATGCTTCTGACCTCAAGGTTTATCTTTAATATTTCTATTCTCCCGTTTTCTCCGACCATTGGTATTTCCCTTGCGCCATCCTTAATTTTTCTTCCGAGAGTTCCTTCTACTTGATAGCTAACGAATACGAGACTGTTTCTAGGGTCTGGTGCAAGCATCTTCAAGTAGTCAACTGCTGGTCCCCCAGTAAGCATTCCTGAAGTAGCCATAATTACGCATGGTTCTCCCTCAACAATGTCTTTTCGTGCTTCTCTTCCTTCAACGCGTTTGAAGAATTCTGCACTAAATGGATCTTGATCGTTGTAGATAGCCATCATTACTTCTCTTGAGAGTAACTCAGGGTATTGTGTGTGTATTGCTGTTACTTCATCTATTAATCCTTCTATGTATACTGGTATTTCGGGTAAGATCTTTTTACGTATAGCGTTAGCTATAACCAGCATTATTTCTTGTCCTCTGCCAACCGATAATACTGGTATCAGAACCTTTCCACCTCGCGAAATAGTTCTAGTGATAACTTCTATTAGTTGTGCTTCTGCTTCTTCACGAGGTGGTTGATCTTGTCCTCCATAGGTTGTCTCCATGATTAACGTTTCAACACGTGGAAACTTGTCGTTAGCACGTTCGAGAAGTCTTGTTCTAGCATACTTGAAGTCTCCCGTATATACTATATTATGTAATCCTTCACCTATATGTAGATGAGCCATTGCTGAACCTAGAATGTGTCCAGCATTGTAGAATGTTAGTCTTATATCGGGGGCAATATCAGTTACTTCATTGTACTTAAGAGTAATTGTGTGCAATAGCATTTTTCTTACTTCACGTTCACCGTAGGGAGGTGTTCTTCCCTCTCTCTGAACTACGCCTAAGTAGTCCTGCAACATTAGGATAGTAAGATCTCTTGTTGGTTTTGTCATATATACGGGGCCTTCATAACCATACTTAAATAAGAGTGGAACCAGGCCCGTATGATCTAGATGAGCATGTGTTACTATTACAGCATCAAGTTCTTCGATAGGAAAATCATGTATATCAAGTCTCGGATAAGCTGTTAGAGGATTGTTTGCTCCCAAATTTATGCCTAAATCCATTATGACTTTACTTTCCGGAGTCTCAACTAATATAGCTGATCGTCCAACCTCCATGAATCCGCCGAGTGCTGTTATTCTAACATACGAATCTTTGAACACTAGTGTCCGATGTATACGTTCTCCTGTTCTTCTCAAGAAATTTAAACGGTACTCGTTCTCTAATAATAATTGATTCAATATTTGTTTCACTATCTTTGACTCTCTTGGTGGTGCACGTTCTATTACCGCTCTCCATCCAGTTTCGGCTAATATTTTTCTTCTATTTACACCACCTTTCCCTATAGCTAGGCCCGTCTTTTCTGCAAGAATAACTACTTCTCCAAGAATATCGTCAAACTTTATTTCCTTAATGTTAGCCTCCTTTGGTATTATATTCTTTATTATTTCAATAGTTTCTCTTTTATCTTTACGAAATGCTGGATCAGTTCGTATTACCACGCGTTTCTTTATAGTTTTTGCAATGTTTCTTATCACATCGGTTTTTTCAACTATAACTGCTGGATTCTTGACGTATATGGCTATCTCTGGTCCTTCAAATTCTATTCTAGTTACACCAGCTTCCAACGGTATATTGTTTAATATAGTTGTTCTTATAAATTCTAATGTTGTGCTCATTCTTTTATACACCACTACTTAATCGATTATTGAGTATGAGTAGTATTCGATGGTGATTATATTCTTTGTAAATATGATTTATTAGAAGGGAGTTGCCTCCACTACTGTTTTTGAGTTTACTTTTATTCCGGGTTCAAAAATCTATTGGTTATCCACGGTATTTTATTGTTTCTATTTTTGAGTAGTCTTTTGTAATTACGGCTACATCGATACCTTCGCCAGTTGCAGTATCACGCATCATAGCAGCATTAACTGCATCAATAGCTAATTTCTTTGCTTCATCAATGCTCATATCTTCTCGGTAATTCTTTTCAATAACTCCGATCGCTATTGGTGAACCCGATCCAGTTGCCGCATACTTCTCTTTTGCAACTGCTCCGAAAAATTCTAGCATGTACAAATGAGGATCATCGTCATAGCCGCCTACTAATAATTGTACTATAAATGGATAGAACCTATAGCTGTGTAAAATATTTGAAAGCATTGAGGCAACTATCTTAACCTTAACTGGCATACCTGTACTCAATTGATAGTATTTCATTTCGTTCTTAACTATATCTACAAGCATTTGAGCATCTGCTACAAGTCCAGCCGTAGTTATAGCTATTCTATCATTTATAAATAATATCTTTTTTACATGTTTATGAGCAACATAGTATCCAGCAGTTGCCCTTTTATCTGCGGCAAGTATGACGCCATTCCTTACTACGATACCTACAGTTGTAGTGCCTGTTTTTAAATACTTTTTCATTAGCTCATCTTGATAGTTTATGGATGGGTAATTCATGGTTCTTCTCCATAATGGTAGCGTCTCTAGAGTTCTATTTCCAACTTTGCAAAGGAGTTTATAAAACCTCCTATATACTCTGATACATGTTGCTGTATAAGTAGTTGATGCGTGAAGGTATTGATGTTGAGAGAACATGTAATAAGATTGCCTAGAATGGTTGTGGTAGGTCAAGATATAATTGATAATATACCAGTATACTTAAAGGATCTACGAGCTAAAGAACCGATACTTATAGTGACGGGTCCTCATGTGTTTAATATTGTTGCTAATAGAGTTTTAGAAATAATTAAAGACTATTATATTAATGCAAAATACGTTATTGTTGAGAAAGCATCTATAGATGAGGCAAATAAGGTATTAGAAAAAATATCCTCTCTACGACCACAGACAGTAATTGGTATAGGTGGCGGTAAATCAATAGATATAGCTAAATATGTGTCATCAAAAATTGGTGCTAGATTTATAAGCGTGCCAACTTCTGCTTCTCATGATGGTATAGCTTCACCATTTGCATCGTTAAAGGGAAGTGGTCGTGCCACATCGTTTAGAGCAGTTGTGCCGGACGCTATTATAGCTGATGTCGAACTAATATCTAAAGCTCCAAAGAGGTTACTCCGTGCAGGTGTTGGTGATATAATCGCCAAATTTACAGCCGTAGCGGACTGGAGGCTTAGCCATAAACTTAGAGGTGAATATTACGGTGAATATGCTGCATCCTTGGCGTTGCTTTCGGCTAAGCATATAGTATCTTTTATTGACGAAATAAGTAGGTTTAGTACTGAAGGTGTAAGAATACTTGTAGAAGCGCTTGTAAGTAGTGGTATCGCTATGTGTATAGCGGGTTCAACGAGACCTGCAAGTGGTTCAGAACACTTATTTAGTCATGCTCTTGACATGATAGCTCCAAAACCAGCACTTCACGGAGAACAAGTTGGAGTAGGAACTATAATGATGTCTTATCTGCACGGTATGAAATGGTCTCGTATAAAAAGAGTTCTTAAAAGAGTTGGTGCTCCTACTACGGCACACGAACTGGGTATACCTGATAAATACATAATAGAGGCACTACTAATTGCACCGCGAATTAGACCCGAACGCTATACTATTCTTGGGGAAAAAGGATTAACTAGAGAAGCTGCTATAGAGCTTGCAAAAATAACTGGTGTTATTGAGTAGTCTTATTTTCCTCTTTCTCAGTTTCGGTTTTCTCTTCTGGTGCCTTGTAGAAGCGGTCAATGAATATTATTTCTTTTATATTATCTATATATTTTGGTATTTCGTTTGCTATTATTTTTTTAGCGAGTTGAATGTCTTCGGCTAGCAGTACTTTTTCTGGTAGTTCTATCATAATCTTGCCATCATCTTCGTGTATTTTTATTTCATCTATGTCTAATCCTCTAATTCTCCTTTTAATGAGGTATTTTATTTTTTCCATTCTATCATCTATTTTCTTTATTACTTTAAACTTGTAAACGAGTGTTTTTCCTGCTAATGGGTGATTGAAGTCTATTACAGCTCTACCACCACCTACTTCTCTCACAACGCCCGGTATCCCACCTATTTCAATTACTTCTCCTGGTTCTATTCTTTTTATTCCCCGCTTACGTAGTTCTCGGACAGAAAAAGTCCGTATCTTATTCCGATCCCTCGGGCCGAAGGCCTTTTCGGGAGGTATTTCTACTTCTTTTTCTTCGCCTACATTGCTTTCTCTTAATGCTTCCTCGAATCCCTTTACAAATCTTTTCTCACCTATTATTACAAGAATAGGACCGTATTCTTTATCTTCGTCATAAATCCCATGTTCCTTTGCGATTTTTTCATCCGTTGTATCAATAACTCGGTCTTGATCCTTTACTTTTACCGTGTATTCTACTAGTATGAAATCCTTCTCATTAAACGGCATTTGTATCCCTCCTATTTTCCCGCTTTGTGATACGCATACTGGTTTAACTTTTTTATCCTCCTCTTCTCAAATACCATCCTAGGTCTATAATGTTTTTGACGATAACTTTTCTTCTTGGTGCC
>JALVFK010000235.1 GCA_027030065.1 Desulfurococcales archaeon
AGTTGTGTTTGCTTTTATCTTTTCCTTGATTTTCCTTTATTAGTGTCTTACTAGCTAACAATAGTATTGGTGGAGAGTAGTGGCTCGCCGAGTTGTAGTTGAAATAGAGCTAGCAGAAGACGTTGAGCTTGAAGAACTGCTTAGAGGTGTAAAGCACCGGGTTCTTCGTGGAGGGCTTTGGGAGAGTATAGAGAAGGTGAGAAAGAAGCACGTTGAGAAACTAGGCGGGGTAAGTAGTCTTAAAGAGTATGAGCAACTAGAGGAGGAGTTATGGCAGGAGTAATGGTTGATACCAATATCTTCTACATACTCCTCTTAGGATCCGTTGACGAAGCTCGCCGGGTAGCCGAGCCTAGAGGATAAGAAACTATACACACTCCTACAGTTATTGCAGAGCTACTTCATCTACTTAGTTACCGTTATCTTAAGAAAAAGAGACTAGTAAAAGGCTCATTATCGCTGAAGAAGTGGATAAGAAATAAGGGTTACCCGAAAGAAGTCTTAGAAGCAGTAAGAGAGCTGCTAGAAGCACTTAGTCCTATTATCCTACCAGAAATCGTAGAGTCTTGGAACGAGATTATAGAGATAGCCGTAAAGTACAAGTTACCAAGCAATGATGCGCTAATAGCGCTTGCATGCAGGAAACACGGCATCGACACACTAATCACCTTCGACGAAGACTTTAAACGAGTACCATGGCTTAAAATAGTATCCTAAAAAGGATATTATAAATAAAATAGAAGACTACTTGACTAAGAACAGCTAGGTTGTTACGAGATCTTACCTAGCGGCATTAGTTCGAAGCGTTTTCCACTCATCAATAATTATTATACATAGTATTAATGATACTAGGTTTCAACTCGAATGAGATATTATTGAAGGCTAAAGTATTAGTAGGTGTCTTATTACGGGAAAAGCTTATTGACTATTTAGATAATAGTTGATATGGTTGTAAAGGACTGCCCAGAGTCGTTAAAATTATGCTATGAGAGGGGCGTATTGAAGCCATTGGAACCAGTAAAGCCTAAGGAGGAAGAAAAGGTAAGGGTTAGGATTGAAGAAAATATAAGGGAGAAACTGAAAGATCTTGTCGGGATCCTCGGCGAGTCTAATGAGGAGGAGTTAGAGAGGTATTTAGAGGAGGCTCGGCAATCTTGATTTTCTAGTTGACGAGGTCGAGGGGATAGTTGTTGAACGTGGTGAGAGTTTGAGTAGTATTATTGAAAGGTATTTTGAGTATCTTGTACTTGCTAGGTGGATTGATGCTCTAGCCGGGGATCTAGGACTTGGTGTATTGGAGCCTACAACTAGTTCTGAAATACCCAGTAGTAGGCCTAGGGGCTTTGACTCGGCTAGAATTGTTAGGGAGCTAAGAGATAATCGTTGCAGGGGCGTGAAGGGATAGAGTATAGGAGGTGTTCCTTGAGGTTAAAGTATTCTAGGCTTGCTACATGGCTGGTTGTGTATGAGGTTGTCTATATTGTTGTGTCTACTGTTACGGGGTTACTGTTTCTCTATTCTTCTAAGGCTTCACCCATCGAGTCTATAGGCTTTATTAAAAACCGTGGCGTATTGGATGCAGTATTACATATATGGTTGAATAATACTGTATCCTTTCTAATTGCAGCCACCCTCATAGTCCTACATCCCTCGCTAGGAGTACTTGCTGTCTCCTTTTCCTCTATTTCTTCTGGTGAGCTATTTGCTTCCTGGCTAGCCCATTATTGTAGTACACCGCACTTTATCTACGGGGTTGCTGAGACTCAAGCATACATAGTGTTGTGGCTCCTGGTAGCTAGAACCTATTATGCTCAACGAGAATGCAGTAGTCTCACATGTAGGTGGAGGGTTACGTCTAGGCAGACGGGTAGGATACTATTCTACGCGTTTACAGTCTTCCTGATTCTAGCCATGGTAGAAGTAGTTGAGGTGCGCCTCCTTGGCTGAGTCTACTCCAATACGTAAGCTCGTTGCTGGCCCCGGAATAGCATTAACTGTCATCGCATCATTGTTAACTAGTGGCTCACTACCCCTCAGCGGGCTGCCAGAGATAATAGTTAGTGTTATCGGAGCAACAATACTCTACACCTCAGTTGCCCTTGCTTCAGCAATCCATAGATCCTATCCCACGAGACATGATAGGCCAGAAGACATGGGAGAACTATTCACGGAGGGCCCATACAGGTTATGTAGGCATCCCTTCTACTTCTTCACTATGCTAGCACAAATATCGATACCCCTAGCCTTTGCAAGCCTAATAGGATTACTCGTAGCCGTTGCACTAATCCCAGCGTGGATGCTCCTCATAAAAGTAGAGGAGAGAGAACTAATCGGGTATTGGGGAGAAAAATACCTAGACTACATGAGGAAAACACCAGCCCTAATACCGGATCCAAGAAAGATATTATCTGGAAATAAATCAAAACCAAGCCCATAGACTACACGATAATGCAACGGGAGAAATAGTCTAGGATTATAGTTTAACAATAGTCTCTAGGGCCTTCAATAACAGTCTTCCTAATGATTGTTCAAAAGACTAGACTATTAAGCAAAGAAAGCTCTACGTAGATAGTAGTATATGGGGCGAGACATTACGATACAAGGAAATAGTTGCGGTAATAGTAGATGTGGAACCAGTAAGCCACTATACCATGTTGTTGCCATCATCTTTATCTCGTTGATTATAGTAGTGGTTGCAGGCAGTTTCTACGCGCTTAATACTCCCAGTAAGGGTTCAAGGACTTCAACACCCAGGACATATAACCAGAACACTACCCCCTCTAACACCTCGGCTTTGGTTAAGAGTTTTCTCGCTAATGC
>JALVFK010000236.1 GCA_027030065.1 Desulfurococcales archaeon
TTCTCGCTTCTTCTAGTTCTCGCATTAACTGTTTTGCTGCTTTCTCTATAGGGTTCTTATCCTCTATTCTTTCAATTAGAAGCTTAAAGAATTTGGTTGCACACCTAGTACTGTGGAAAGTTAGAGTTGTCCCACCAATTTCTATTACTACACCTTGTCCTTTTGGGAATTTTCTTCCACATACAATACATGTATATTTTTCTGTCATCGTTATCCGCAGTCTTGGATAACCCGTTAGGCTTTTTAAACTGTGTGGGTTAAAGGATACGGCTACAATAGTATTGCTGTCCCCTGGTAAACTAACAACTCGTTTGAGGAAGCAGTAACGAGGTATAAAGTCCTTGACGAACACTATGGATATATTGAAAACACTCGATCCCAGAATACGTGATCTCGTACTACGTAGGGGTTGGAGCGAATTAACCGAGCCACAGCTAGAATCAATACCGTATATTCTTAAAGGATACAATACACTCATAATAGCTCCTACAGGCTACGGCAAAACTGAGGCAGCATTAATACCAATACTATCGAAAATGATTAGAACAGAGGTAAAGCCCATATCACTACTCTATATAACACCTCTAAGGGCTCTCATAAACGATTTAATGATTAGAATAAAGTGGTGGGCCGAACAACTAGGTTTTATAGTAGCACGTAAGCACGGTGATGTCCCTCAGTCGGAGAGAGCTAGGAGGCTGAGGAAGACTCCTCACATACTTATAATAACGCCAGAGAGCCTTGAAATAGACCTAGACTGGGCCTCCCGGTTTAGAGAATATTACAGTAATGTTAAATGGGTTATAGTTGACGAGGTCCACGAGCTAATAGGTACTAAGAGAGGAATACAACTCTCAGTTCTACTAGAACGATTAAAGAATCTCAGCAGACACGATATACAAATAGTGGGATTGTCGGCAACAATAGGAAAACCTGAAGAAGCGGCAAAAATGATATTTGGCTCGTCTACACGGCCTTCAATAATAATTGACGTTAAAGCTTCAAAAAGCTTCGAAGTAAAAATAGACTATGTTGAAGCAGATGGAGAAAACATGTGGAATAATGCGGTAAAGACTATTTTGAGACACGTTGATCCCCCATCACTTGTGTTCGTCAACTCTAGGTTTACTGCTGAAAGACTACATGAAGCAATAGAGAAAATGGGGATAAAGGATATAGCAGTACATCACTCATCGGTATCCAGAGAGGCTAGGCAAGAAGCAGAAGAATTATTGAGAAAAGGCGTTGTAAAGGCAGTTATATGTACTAAAACACTCGAGCTAGGTATCGATATCGGTGCAGTTAAATCCGTAATACAGTTTAGACCACCCGGCTCTGTCACCTCTCTAATACAGCGTATTGGTAGGAGTAACCACAGACGTGGAGGCAAATCTATTGGAACAATAATATGTGTAGACGACATTGACCTAATAGAAGCTGTAGCATCTGTACGACTACTATATAAAGGTATACTCGAGTCACCTTCTCTACTTAAGAAACCTCTTGACGTTCTAGCACGCGAATTAATGGGCATGTGCCTGCAATATGGTGAAATAGATTTACGGGAAGCTTATAATATAATAAAAAACGCTTATCCGTATAAAGATCTAAAAGAAGAAGAGTATTTACACTTAATAGAATATCTCGTGCGTTCAAGAATACTTGACCGCAACGGCAATAAGTTAAAACTAGGACCAGTATTCTATAAGATCTGGCGCTTTGAAGAAAATGCTAAGCGGTGGTGGATGAGAAACTTCTCGGAGTTCTTCTCATTCATAGGTGAGAGAAAAGCTTTCTCCGTCAAATATAATGATAAGAGTATAGGTGATGTTGACGCTATATATGTGTACAAGTACTTGAGAGTAGGCGATGTGTTTAGACTCGCTGGTAGAACATGGAAGGTGTTATCTATAGATGAAAACCTAATGAGAATTGATGTAATGCCTGCAGAAGCTTCGGAATCAGAAGTACCCTTATGGAAAGGTGAAACAGTACGTAGGGATAGAATAATAGCTGAAGAAGCAAGCACTGTCCTTGAAGAAGTGTATAACCACGGTTTAATAAAAACACCTAAAGCTAGTTCAATCCCAAAGTCTATCTACGATAAACTATATGGTTTCGTGAAACTCTACGATAAGTTAGGTATACCTCTACCATCAACGAGGAGAATGATAATAGAACGCATAGGTAATGAGACAATATTTACTATATTTCTTGGCGAAAAAGTATCCAATACTATAGCGCACCTCATAATGTATCTAGTATCGGCTAAACAAACACTAAACGTAGGTGTAAGGTCAACCTTTTACGGATTCTCTGTAAAATCGCTAAATACAGACATATTACAATTACTTAAAGATATAAGAATAGAGAATGTTGAAGACCTAGTTCGAAAAGCTATAGCGCGTTCACCTATATTCATGGCTATATTGAAGGAAATACAGCTTAGCTTTGGTAAAATAGGTAGAGTGGGAGAAGAAGATGATATAATCATTGAGGAGGCAGTAAATCAAGCACTACAATTATATTTCGATATAGATGGTGCAAAAGAATTCCTAAGCAAGCTTCAGCGAGCTTCAATAGATATAGTTGACATTGGATCACCAGAAATACTCTCGCCCTTAGCAGCATATATGCTACGTGTACCAGAAATAAGACCGTGGATACCAGATATAAGCGGAATCATTGTGAAAACATTAGACGGAATGGCCTTTACAATTGACGAGTTATCAGAGATACTAGGCTTACCTCCAAAGACTATCGAGCATAAATTAAAAGATATGAGAAAACCAGATACCCTTGATAGAGTGTTCCAGTTCTTAGATGTTGAACTTGGAGAATGGAGATGGGCTCTTGTAAGAGATGTTAAGGAGATAGTTGAGAGCGACATATTTGCTGAGTCCTTTAATCCCCCCGACATAAATGAAGCCTTCATGCTCCACATAAAGCCTCAAAGCGGAGAGTCCTTCATACCAGTATACTTTACTCCCAGGGAAATAATTAATGGAATAGAAGAATTCAGAAAGAAGATACCCGTCAACGAAGCATATGAGGTAAGAGTTGTATCATTATCGTCAAGTCTATTGCAGTCACTCTCGCCAAAATACTACTATGTATCAAAAGACATAATGCCATACATCGCCTTAAATGGTGCTGCATTCCTTCAAAAACTTAAAGGTTCTGTATAAAGACATTTTTAGTTAAAGAAGAGGGTATGATGAACGCCACGCATCAGATACCTAGTGAAGAGGGCTCGTGTTCCTGACCCAAGACACGTAGACTTGCATATCCAGTCGATGATGAAATCGAGGTAATGTGATCGATGAGCGTGTTATCCCCGACTGAGAATATCAAGTTATTATTTAGAATACAAGTACGTGAAGATAAAGTAATGGCTAGATTCATGAAATTAATAAAGAATATCGGCTTCCATATAGTTGATTTTGATGAGGCATTGAGACGAGTAGTAGGTTATATTAGCTTTAAGGACTTAGATCAATTCCGTAAAATATTGCTAGATTATGCTCTCTCATATAGTTATGAATTAACTATTGTAGTTAAAACAAAGAACTTGAGCAAAATACTAGAGAACATAGAGACCATGTCGAAAAGTTCTGAAATAATGCTAAGGAAAATATACAGGAATAGTAATGAAACAGTCTATGTATTCCATAAACATAAATGGTGGCTAATTAAATTGTTAACAAGGAAAAGGATCCTCAAAGTGGTATTATTGAAAAAAGATATTCCATTACATAGTGTTTTATCGCCTTATTACTATACCTTCTACGATGTAGATGAAATTATTAAAGAAAAAGAAAGAATAGCTAATGATTTAAAAACCTTAACAACATTATTTTATAAATAGCGTGATGAACGCCCTATCCCCTGAAAAATAAATGATGTAAATGAATCCCGTCTGACTATTAGAAGGTCTCCCGCTTATAGATAGGGAATAGCTTTTAAGCTCTACCTACATGTTTTGGGCTAGGGGATAGTACATGGCGGAACCTAATATGGTAGTTGTCGGTAGAAAGCCTGTTTCTAGTTATGTTTTAGCTGTGATCGTAATGTTCAATCAAGGCGTAGATGAAGTTATAATAAAAGCGCGAGGAGAGGCTATTAGCAAAGCTGTTGAAGTATATAATGCGCTACGTGATAGGTTGGGTGATAGTATAGAACTAGTAGATACAGAAATAGGGAGTGAGTACACGAGATCTAGGAGGACATCGTACATAAAGATAAAGGTTCGCAGAGTGTTTTAAGGATATTATATGATCCCTTGTTCAGCTTCTTCTCTAGCACTGATCTTCTCCTCGATTCTTGCTATACTACTCGTTATTAGCATGTATGTTGTTTCTAATACATCCTTATAGTCTACTAGTCCTTTCTCTACTAACTCCATCTGCTCTTCTAAGGCTCTTGTTGTATCTTCAGATACTAGGTCTGGGAAGTTCGTTGAAAGATACTTATATACATGTATGCCAGTGTTTGTCGGTATTAGGTACTTCCTCCTCTTTGACTCTATAACATATCCGTGTCTACGTATAGATGAAATTATTTTCGCATATGTGCTCGGTCTCCCGAGTTTGCGCTTCTTCATTAACCCTATTATATCTCCGTGAGTATATAGTGATACTTGTGATGTTCTTATACTATAAGTTCTAACAACATTGACGGTATCGCCAATCTTGATGTTTTCTATCTTTTTATTCACTCTTATAGGCTTTATTAAGTTGAATCCTTCCTCTAAGATTGCTGATGGCTCTCTTATCTCTAAATGTCTACCACCTACGTCTAATAATAATATAGTTTCTTCGATTTTAACTGGTTTCATCTGACTGGCTATGAACCTCTTAAATATAAGGTCATATATTCTTA
Source organism: Desulfurococcales archaeon (assembly GCA_027030065.1). GTDB lineage: Archaea > Thermoproteota > Thermoprotei_A > Sulfolobales > WANQ01 > JALWGO01. The sequence continues at coordinate 4,882 of JALVFK010000236.1, forward strand.
GATGATGTTTTGTTAACTGTATTGGTATTCTTAAATCACCGCTAAGTAAATTCTTAATAAGCATGCCCGCATCTAAGGGGTTTGTGGGTCTTATTGCTTCGTGTGCTCCCTCGTTGCTCCAGGTACGTGGTATAAAGTATTCTTCCTTTTTCAGTATATTACTGATGTATTGTTTCGCTATTTTTATACCAGTATTAGATACTCTTATACTATCAGTTCTATGATAAGTTATGAGACCGGATTCGAAGAGTTCTTGTGCTATTTTCATTACTCTATCGGCTGGATAGCCGTAATATCTGTTTGCGTCTCTAAGTAGTTCATCGGTAGTGTATGGTGGTAGTGGTGTGAGGATACGTGCTTCGGTTCTCTTATTTATCACCTTTAATCCTTTTTCTGCTAGTTTCTTTATTATTTCTATTTCTTCTCTATCTCTAGTAAACAAGCTAATTCTTAAATCAACATCTGTTATAATTATTATTCTGTATCCTCTTTTATTGCGCCATTCATTATATCTATCTATTATCCAGCCTAGTACTGGTGTTTGGACTCTCCCAGCGCCTAGCCAGTTTTTATCAAATGTCTTCCATAGGTGTTTGCTTAGCGAGAAACCTATCCATCTATCGGTTATTCTTCTAACAAGTTGAGATTTTACTAGGTTTTTGTTTATATTCCTAGGGTTCATGAAAGCTTCTTCGAGTCCTCTTCGGGTAATCTCATATATTTCTAGTCTTTTGATATTGTCGTTATATGGTTTTAATATGTTAAATAGATCCCAAGCTATTTTCTCTCCTTCTACATCAGGGTCAGTTGCAATATAGACTTCTCCTACCTCTAATGCAAGTTTCTGTAATGCTTTTATTATACCAATAGAATCTATTATAGCTGTTGAACCACAGCGGGGGCAAACGTTGTCGCTACTTGTGAACTGATAGCCGCAGCTTAAGCATCGTTTAATCGTGTTGAAGACTGGTATATAGCCATCCTCACTTACTATTACGCCATGGTATCCCTTATCATCAGTTGTTAAATCAGTTAAATGTCCATAACTCGCAGTTATTTGAAGTAGATACATTTGTTCGCCACGAGGAGTCTTTATTTTCCCCGGTACCTCATATATTGTTAAGCGTCCAATTCTTCTTCGTGCTGGTTTTCCGAATAATTTTGCAATAGTTTTAGCCTTAGTGGGAGACTCCACTACAAGGAGTGCTGTTTTTACTGGTGTGGAATCTTTGATTTCTCTTTCGGAGCGTGTTTTTATGATTTTTTCTTTAAGCTTACTGAAGTCTACTTGTCTTAGCCTTTGTAGTTGGAATGACTGGAAATATCTTTTCATTCGTTGTTCGAATAATCTTAGAAGTTCTTCGTCATCGTGGAATATAATGCTTACACCAAATGTCATTGATCCCTTATATAGTCTACTCGTTCTCCCGCTAGCTTGAATATAAGTCATTATATCTGGTATCAATACCTGTATTTTTCCATTATAACGTTTTACTATGAAATATTCTGAAACGATTTTATCTTTACTTCTTAATATATCCTTAATGTTTTCTAATATGATTTTTCTGTATTTCTTCAATATATTCAAGAGTTCTCCTAGCTTTCCTTCAAGATTCTCGTTTTTCATTAATGCTATGCGAAGGACAAGTTGTTGTGCTGGTTTTAAACTGCTTACTCTTTGAATAATTTTTTCTATTTCTTTTTGAGGTATGGGGCTAATACCTAGGTTTTTTAGGATCATGAGGAATTGTAAGATTCTCCACGGATTATTTAATGATTTTTCGAGAGGGATTACATGTTTCGGTATTCCTATAAATATAGCGTATTTTACCCTTAAGGGTTCATCTATTCCTCTTACCATTACGCCATAATAAGAAGCTACGCCTATGAGTAAGTCTATTTCGCCTTTGTGTAGTTTATCCAGAAAACTTGAGCCGGAGAGTGCTTTTCCGACACGTATTCCCCTATTTTTCAATTCTGTTGCGAGCTTCTTTACCATGTCTTTTCCGTATTCCTTTGAAACAAATATTAGGCCGCCGGGGCCAAGTTTCTTATAAATCTTTAGTATATCTTTTAATGGATCCTGCATTTCATCATATAGATCAGCAATGTTTCTCATATATTCGCTTATACCGCCGACTTCAAAGCCTAGTAGTTCTTTAAATATCTTGACTTTAATACCTCGTGCTCTTCCGGTAGCACTTGAGAGTATTAATTGTCCGTTATCTACGCTCACCTTATACTGATATATTCGTTCTTCTATTTCCGAAATCTCTTCGGCTATCCGTGATACTAGTTCTTCATTGCCGCTTGCTTTTGATTTTATAAGATTTATTTTGAGGAAGGCTAGTTTTTGAGCATCCTCTATTATTTCATCGTTGAAGCCGAGTAGGTTTAATATCCTTTCTATGTTCTTAGAGGTTCTAAGTATAGCATCTACGTCATCCACTATTATTAAGTTAAATTGGTGTTCTTTTACTAAATTATAGTTCCTAGATAGAAAGCTTGAAGTCGTTATTAATATATCGTATTTCCGTTTCTGTATTTTTTCAAGAAATTCAAGTCTCCTATTTTTGTTACGGCTTATTTTAGGTGTATAGGCTAGTATCCTTAGTTTTCCACTTACTTTTTCCGAGAACTTGTTGAACATGCCATATATTTGCTCTACGAGAATATTTGTTGGTGCTATGAAGTATACTTTCTTTCCACGTAATGCTGCATAGATACTATAGACTGTGAGTAATGTTGTTTTACCTACACCCGTTGGTGCTACGATGGCGAAACTCTCGTTGGAAAGAAGTCTTCTTGCCCATGTTTTCTGAGCACTCCAAAGTTCAAATCCCGTAAGCTTCTTAAAGAACTCTGAGAATCCCATAACCTCGCTTTCCATATCGACTAACGTTAAATATCCTATTACCCGCTGCCTTCTCGATAATTTTTTATAAACTTGAAGTATTCTATCATAATAGTTCATGTTGGTGAATTCTTTTTCCTCACTATCGCTAAGTACGAGGCACTGATTACATGGTAGACCCTTTTCTAACCTACTAGCCCTTATGGGTCCACCACAGTTAGGGCACAGTCTCTCATAGACAGCATCCATACTATATTTTCCCGTAGGAAAGGGTTTGGTGTAGATCTAGAAACTTAAAAAACGCGTGCTCAATAATACTTGAGGAAT
>JALVFK010000237.1 GCA_027030065.1 Desulfurococcales archaeon
TTCATTTTTACACCTATGGAAAACTATGTGGAGAGAAGTATATTATACTAGAGATTAGAACGAGGACGAACTAGTCGTTCGAATACCTAGCCAGGCTTAACTCTATTAACAATAATGGAATCATGAAAGACCTTAGGAAAACATGTATTGTATTCTAATTTATCTACAGTTATTCTCAAATCTCTAAGAAATTTCTCACTTAAACCTAGTCTAAACTCGCCGTTTACCTCAACTATGCGGGTAACGCCACTAATAACTAGTGGAAAATGTATTAGAGGATTATACTTATCGCTTAAAATAAGTGTATCGTTAGTTGTATGAGCAGTTATCGAGAGATCTTCTACATAGAGTAGAGACAAGAATAATATGTTAAGTAGTGTTACATTATGGTTCTCTAAGTCGTCAAGCCTTATTCTCTCAACACGTATTTTGAAAGAATTACCAATAATTAAGAAAATACCAATAATACTTAAAGTAATAGTATAAGTGGACAAGAGAAATAATAGCATGGTAACAACCATTGCTTTAAAAACTAGTCTGGGGTCAACTAGAGTCATTGGCATACATCCTCCATACTCCATTATTTGCTATCACGCTTAATTCTGCAACACCGTTATAGGGTGGGGCTATACCAATGAATTTCCTAGAATTCTTAGGATAAACTATGCGGTTCTCAATTAATGTTTTCTCGAATACTATTCTTATTAAGGTAGTATTGTCTCTTTTAACAGCATCTTCAAGTAGGCTCAGAAGGGTTTTATTGAACTCTAAGCTTGGTATTAACTGTGTTCTCTCACCGTTTACAAGTATATCTTCAACACAAACCTTTACTGATCCCGGATTATATAGAGTTATCTCTAGTTGTCCATTAATTATTTGGGGATGTCCGATTGGAACTAGGGGTGCTGAAACTTTTGACAAAGCCGCTACAGACGGATTATACACTACTAGTACTGTTATTAAAACTAATACTATAGCCAACAGTACCCCCATAGTCACGCTCAAAATATTACTCGTACCCTTCCTCTTCTTATCTTGAGGATATAGCATGCTTGCAATTAATGGAGCTAATAATAGCAAGAATAAACGACTATCAGGTAATTCAACTATACTTGTAGCACCCATGTATGGTGGGCATTCTATCTCTCCATTAGACATCGTTAAGGGATGGATGTCAACTGCACCATAACTATTTCTATAGGGTATATCTCCGAGACCATCGCCGTCTATATCATAGCCTCTGTAATCGCTCCAATAGTTCCCACCAATATAGGGTCCGCCTATAATATTGGTGCTCTTAACAGGGGGATCAACATTTAATTCTATAACTGGTTTACTTACAGCTTGTACCTCGTTTTCAATGAACAAGTTATCATATACAAGACTAGACGAGTTTATTATCAATCCTACATTATTCTCGTAGAATAGGTTTCTATGGACAGTAAATACTCCTAATAATCTTAGAGCCCCCCATAGAGTAATATTGTACTTGGAATATGTTTTTATCTCGCCAGCATATTTGAATACATTGTTTTCTATTATACCGTTTCCTCTAACTAGGACGAAGTCTAGTCCGGCATTAAATACATCACTTAACGGATCTACTGGATTATAATTATACACGTTGCTTGAGTCTTTTTTGATAAACGTATTCCCTTTCATAACTAAGTTACTGCTTTCGACATATAGTGAGCCGGTAAATGTGTTATTGCTAATATTAACACTATCGCCAATAATGGTTGTAGTTGGATGCGGTTTAGTAATAATACATATGAAGTAGAATCCCGTAAAGAAGCATTTCATAGAAAACTTATCATAACTTCCTCTACTATCCCTTATATTGTTGCTAAATAGTATTGTTCTAGCTCTTAGTTCTACGTATCCACTGATATTAGAGTCTTTTACCTCTATATAGGAGGCATTTGCAGAGTATACAATAGCGTTCTCTAGTGAGGGATTATAGTTTTTCAGTATACTTGACAGTATCTTAACGTTAGCGTTATTTCCGATAAATAGTTCTCCAAAAGACCAGTCATCGCCGTACGCTCTTATGCTAGAATTTATTATAGTTATTTTTCCGCCAAGTCTTAGTGTTATGATGTATTCTATTGGTGTCGGGTGAAGAACTATTGATAAGTTAGTTAATACTACGTCGACGAGACTTCCCCTTATATTGTATATTATAGTAACGTTTCCTTTTCCAACTACTTTAACGGGTCTAACTTCCCGTCCGCCATAGAAGTCTTCTATTATGTTAGTAAAACCGCTGTAGACTCCGCTACAAGCGATTATAGTACCATTGTATTCTACTAGTCTGGTATCTATTGCTTTCTGTATAGCGTTCTCACCGACTAGGTCTGCATTGGGGCAATCAGTTCCATCATCATCTACTATTACTATGGGTTTACTATAGGCTCCTCTAGCATTTATGGCTACGAATACCTGGAGCATTATTAAAAGTACTATTAAAACTATTAGCGCCCTAGTAATCAAAGCCCCCGTGAGAGTAGAGGAGGCTTTTATTGTTTTATCTTGGAAATACTTATATAGCTAGTCCTTCGGGAAGTTCAAGTATTCCTGGATTGTTGGATAAGAACTTTCTGAGTTCCTCGACTCCACAGTGTCTTCCATCTACTCGTGTTATATAGCATGCTGCAACACTGTTAGCTAAGACTATTTTCTCATAGTCTTTGAGCCCTAGGAGTATTCCTGCTATCACTCCTGCATTCCATGTATCGCCTGCACCAGTTACTCTCACTGGGTCTACTTTGAATACGCTAGCTATTTCACCGCTTGGAAAAACAGCGGTATACCTGGTTGTGTGTAAGAATATTTTCTCTACACTTAAATGCTCAGACAAGTATTTTGCTGCACCATAGGCTTCTTCTACAAGTTTCTTCCCATGAGACTTGTATCCTAGTTTCTCGGCATAGAATAATGCTTCGTTTTCGTTTAAGCTTAGATAGTCTACGTATCCTTTCACGAGCATGTCTATTAGCTCGCTTACACGTTTATTATCAACTATTCTCGGATCACTTGTATCTAGAAATAATGGTGTCTTAACATGTTCTCTTATCCCCTTAAGCAGCTTGTTTGCACACTTGTTTTGAGCCCAGTTAAAGAAACCTACTAGTTCAACTCTCTCTAATAACTCGAAGTCTCTTTCCTCGAGATGTTCTATGCTAAAGCATTCAAGGCTTCCCGAATCGCTGATCATTATGTTAACTTTTTCACCATTATAGCTTGTCTCTAATGCAACAGTCATACTCTCTCTACCCCAAGTCTTAACATAGCTCAAGTCAACGGGCATACTGGTTAAAAAGTACTCAAGCAATGCTCTTCCGAGCCGCCCAGTAATGAGTATAGGATATACTCTCACACCAAGAGCTCCCAGAGCAGAAGCAGTATTGGCTGCGTTTCCACCACGTATTATCTCTTCTCTAACACCTACAATGTTACCTCCCTTACGTTCAGCAACTCTTCTAAGATCCTCTACTAGTTCGCTAAAACTCCTATTAGTTACAACTATACGGTCTATAAAGAAGTCAGGTAACACACTAACACTATGACTAACTAGTTCTCCTAATTTATCCAGTAGGTTCTCCAATACTTTCTCGGGAGGATAATCCATGCTATCACTCTAAAACTATTTATCCCTACGTAACCGATTACTTTCAAGGTAAATATAAATGGTTCTAGTAATCCTAGGCCTTGGAACAAGTATAGACTACATGAGCCTCGAAGCGTTAGACCACCTGTCTAGAGCAGACATAGTATTCCTTGAAACCTATACCTCGATAGCCCCGGGACTAAGCTATGAGAGAATAAAAAGGATGATCTTAGGAGAACTGAAATTCATTACACGGAGGGAACTCGAAGAAGAATCCGGTAAAACAATACTAAGAGAAGCAAAAGAAAAATACGTTGTACTAGCAGTTGCTGGAGACCCCCTAATAGCTACAACACATGTAAACCTAATAGTAGAAGCAGCCAAGAAAGGAATAGAATACAGGATAGTGCCAGGATTATCTGGAATACAAGCATCTATCTCTCTTAGTGGATTACAGGTATACAAGTTTGGTAGAATAGTAACCCTCACCTACCCCGAAGAACAATACAAGCCCTATACAACAATACAGGTTATTAGAGAAAACATGGAGAAGGGTCTCCACACGCTAGTATTGCTTGACATAAGATTTGATGAAGGACGAGCAATGAGTATAAGAGAGTCTTCAAGTATCCTACTAAGACTAGAAGAAGAATATTGCGAGAAACATGGCTGTAAACCTCTTCTACACGAGACGATAGGTGTAGGTATAGCTAGAGCGGGTAGTAGAGAGGCTAGGATTCAAGCAGACATAATAAAATACCTAAAAGACTATGACTATCCGCCACCACCCCACAGTCTAATAGTTACTGGAGACTTACACCCAGTTGAGCTTGAGACACTATTGTTCCACGGAAAACTACCCCTAGAACATGTTAAGGGAAATCCAAGGTATAAGAGAATATTAAAGTATATTCAAGTCTAGCCCTAAACTAAAAATAACGTTAAGAAATAAAGAGTATCCCTTTAAAAATAAAGATATTCTATGATTTAGTAGGGTATTTGAGTTCTAACAAATCTTAACTTCAACTTCTCCGTTAACTCTTTCTTCAACTTATTCAAGTTCTCTAAAACCATTTGGCGAGTCTTCTTCGTCCAGAAAGTATACTTGTTGCCCTCTACTTCTACTCTACGTATGAGTAACGGTAGTCTTTGCTCATAGGCTTCAACGTCTTTTAAAGCCTCATAGTCTTTTACAACGTATTCCTCAGCTTTATCCTTACTCAACACTACCGGGTCAAAGGCTATATCCACTACAATAACTGTGAAACCTTCTAGCTCACGCAAGTCTTCCACGCGCCTAATAGAAGACCATACAACTTTTGTTGGTAGAATGAATAGTTTGCCCTCACGATTTACTCCAAGAGCGTATTCAAGGATGGATAGTCTACCAGTACCTCTAGGAACCATCACATTACATCACCACATGGTTTTTCAGATAACCTAGTAGGGTATAGTGCTGGCATAGAATATAAGCCTAATAGTAAGATTCTATAGTCTCCACTCAAAGACTAGGAAAACAGTTTCCCTTCGAAACAAGAGGAGACGTGGTCTTCGGGGAATTAATGGTTAAACATATATAGAGGTACGCTAGTGGGGTGTACATGGGTGGTATCATTATCCGAGAAGCCGAGTCTTAAGGGCAGATATAATCCATTAAAAGTAGAAGAATGGGTACTAGAATACTGGTCTAAAAACAACATATACCGTAAAGTAAAAGAAAAATCCTGGGAGAAAAACCGGAACGCTCCCCTATTCCGCTTCTTAGAAGGCCCCCCAACAGCAAATGGTTTCATGCACGTAGGTCATGCCAGGGGGCGGACACTCAAGGATATACAGCTACGTTATCGTAGAATGAAGGGTTACCGTGTATGGGATCAAGCTGGATGGGATACCCAGGGATTACCAGTAGAACTAGAAGTAGAGAAGAAGCTGGGATTCAAGTCGAAGAAGGATATAGAAAACTATGGTGTAGAGAAATTCGTTAAACAATGCCAGGAACTAGTAGACTACTATATAGGACATTGGAGGAAAGCTAGCGAGAGACTAGGATTATGGCTAGACTACGACCACGCCTACCAGACAAGGCATCCAAAATATCTTGACACGACATGGAGCTTCCTCAAAACAATGTGGGAGAAAGGACTCCTCTACGAAGACCTAAGAGTAGTACCCGTATGCCCCCGCTGCGAAACAGCGTTAAGTAGCCACGAGGTAGCACAGGGCTATAAGAAGATCAAAGACCCAAGCCTATACTTTAAGGTTCCATTAAGAGATGAAGAAAAAACCTATATGGTTGCCTGGACTACTACGCCCTGGACAATAATAGCTAATGAAGCCCTAACAGTTCACCCAGAGGAGACTTATGTTAAGATAAGAGTTGGAGACGAGTACTGGATAATGGCTGAGAAACTCTATGAGAAAGTATTAGACGAGGTAGGAGTAAAGGAATACGAAGTAGTAGAAAAATTCAAGGGTAAGACGCTATTAGGCAAGAAATACGTTCACCCTCTCCTCGAAGAAGTTCCAGCTCACCGAGAACATAATGGAGAATACGAGCATGCTATAGTAGTAGCAGAATGGGTGAGCATGGAGGAGGGCACTGGTGTAGTCCACACAGCTCCAGCCCATGGTGCCGAGGACTTTGAGACTGGTAAGAAGTATGGTATAAGGATATTTAGACCCATAAAGAAGAACGGCTACTTTACCGAGGAAGCTGGGAAATACAAGGGGCTATGGTTTAAGGAAGCAAACCCCCACGTGATAGAGGATCTCCGCAGAAAAGGCTTACTCGTACACTTAGGTGAAATAGAACATGACTACCCGCACTGCTGGAGATGTGATACACCATTAATGTACTATGCAGACCGTCAATGGTTTATAAACATAGACCCCATAAAGAAGAAGATGCTTGAAGAAAACGATAAGGTTAGGTGGAGCCCAGAGTGGGCTAGTAAGAGATTCCGCGACTGGATAGAAAACGCTAGAGACTGGTGTATAAGCCGTGAAAGATACTGGGGCACACCACTACCAGTATGGACTTGTAAGAAATGCGGATACCGTGTAGCCTTTGGGAGCCTAGAGGAAGTAAAGAAACACGCATTAAACCCCGAAGAAGTAGTAGACCATCACCGCCCATGGATAGATCGCGTAAAGATAAAGTGTCCTAGATGCGGGGGAATAATGGAGCGTGAGCCCTTCGTAGTAGACGTATGGCTTGATAGCGGTGTAGCCCATACAGCATCACTGAACCAGTATGGATGGAACAACTTGTTCACCCAGCTCTTCCCATACGACTGGATAACAGAAGCCGTAGACCAGACGCGTGGATGGTTCTACACCTTAATGTTTACTAGCGTTGCATGGTATCTTAGGAGCCCATATAAAGCCGTATTGAACCAAGGCTTAGTACTTGACAAGTATGGTAAGAAGATGAGTAAGAGCCGTGGAAACGTTGTATGGGCGCTAGAGTTTATGGAGAAATATGGTGCTGATCCCTTCAGAATATACTTGGCTTCAAAAGCAGCTCCATGGGATAACATAAACTTCGATCCAGACGAAGTAATGGATATAAAACGCCAGCTAGACATACTATGGAATAGCACTAACTTTGCGCTAACCTATATGGAACTAGATAAATGGACACCCAATAGACTAGAAGAAGACCTAAGAATACTTGAACCAGAAGACAAGTGGATAATATACGAGTTATACAGGACCCTTAAAACAATTGAGGAAGCAATAGAAGGAGACCAACCCCATAAGGGTGGTAGAGCAATCCTAGAATTCATAGTAGAGAAGCTAAGCCACCGCTACATAACCCTAATAAGACCACGAGTATGGATAGAAGAAGACAAGCTTGAGAAGAGAAGCGCCTACGCAACCCTATACCTAGTATTAAATGCCGTAATCAAGGCAATAGCACCCTACACCCCCTACATAGCCGAATACCTCTACCAAGCCTTTACGAGAAAACTAGACCCCAACGCAAAAGAAAGCGTACACCTAGAAGAATGGCCAACTGTTCCAAGCGAGCTATTGGACGAAGAGACGTGGAGCCACGTAGATAAGCTACTAGAAGTAGCCGAGCAAGTACTAACGTTAAGAGCAAAAGTAGGAATCAAGAGGAGATGGCCGCTAAAGAGAGCAGTAATAGTTGTAGACGATCCAGGTCTCATAGAACCCTATGAGAAGGCTTCAAAGGTACTAGCAGTATATGCTAATATAAAGGAAATAGAAGTTACAACAAGCACTAGTAGCGTTAAGGGCCTAGAGGAACTAGAAGTACCCGGCATAAAGGTATACGTTGACGTAAAACTAGATGAAGAAATACTACTTGAAGGCCTTGCTAGAGAAATAGTGCGGAGAATCCAGGTTATGAGAAGAGACCTAAACCTACCATTAGATGCAGTCG
>JALVFK010000238.1 GCA_027030065.1 Desulfurococcales archaeon
TATAGTAGTTTATTATTTTTGTAGCCGTGTCCTCTTCTCTCAGTATTTTCCCCAACAACTCTATGTCTTTGAGGAACACTTCTGGTTTCTCTAGGCTGAGATATACTACTGGTATATTAGAGTTTTCTAAGGGCTTCAAAATATTTTCCTGATAGTCTTTAGCGAAAACTATGTCTGGCTCAAGTGATAGAATAGTCTCAACGTTCACATCCCTCTTACTGGTACTCACAACCTCTGCATTAGCCAGGGAAGGAGCTATTATCCGGTTCAATGGAGTATCCTTAGCTCCAGCATCAATTCCAACAATATTAATCCGAGCCTCAGGGAATAATAATAGTACATCTGAAACAATCCTCATAGTACTCACAATCCTATGCAGATGCCCTGGAATCTTAACCGTACGATTTAAGTCGTCGACAATAGTAATCTCCTCGCTAGGCGCACTAACCGCTTGCTGCGAGTAATATGTGTAATAGAGGAACCCGTAAGCTACGAGGGCTAATACTATGACTCCTACGATAATAACTAGATCTCTGTTCATGTAAAACACCTGTATTTTACATGAAGGACTAATTATTAACACTCTCAAACATAGCTCTAGAGACTTAAAAGTTCTCCGTCAAACAACCTTATTTGAAAATAAAAACGGGGTTTGATCCTAGTAGTTTCCGAGAGGAACTTGTAGTAGAGGACTCACTATATGTCCCCAGTTCCCAGGCTCCCATTCACCACCACAATACTTTAACTCTCTTAAACAATAGGAAAGGTCAAGGATAAGCATTGATACCACATGGAGAATTGCCTCAACCTCTTTAACCATACCCTTTTCCAGAAACCTGCCAAAGCTTCTACGAATTCACCCGGCATTAACTCACATTTTATATTGAAGTCGCGACAAAGCTCTATTACTCTAATTATCCTTGGATCCTGGTTCTTTTATTCATTTTTTACACCAGTATGTAATATATCTGGACTCTGATAGTGTCCTATTACATTGTTCTCGTTGGTTCTAATACAGTTTTAGTTAGTACTCGTTTCATCTAACTAATAATTAGTTATAGTTTAATATTTTTACAAATTATGGAGATAATTTTAAATATTATCTCATCACTTATTCCCTTGTATGAAATCTGAACTACACGTAGAACACTAGCACAGCAACAATAATTTGAGGGATTGAGAATGCACGTGTATTTAAGGCTAGTGTCCCTAGCTTCTATCCTCTTAGTTATCCTTAGCTCTAATGTAGTATTAGCTGACGTCTATTATCCTGAATGGGTCTACGTGTATGATGGTGGTGGATATGATACTCTATACTTCTATAGTATTAGTGGCGACTTCTACGATAATCTTGTATATGCTACAGTTGAATTAAATAATACGAGTAATGGGAACCTCGACTTCGGAGTGGTAGCGTATTATACTAATGGAAGCCTAGCATGGGATTATAGCCTTGATGTAAGGAGTAGGGATTATGTTAAGGGATGTTATCCTGATCCTACGAGCGACTACTTGATTGTTGCTGGCTATTCTCCCGTAACACTAACTACTTGGGATGGAGTACTACTGGCTATAAATCGATCGAATCCCAATGATTGGAGTGGAATATATTTTGATACGGGTAAGAACGAGTTCTTTCACGGAGTTACTGTTGGTGGTGATGGTTCGGTTTATGCTGTTGGAGAATACTATAATGGCTCATGGTATTATGGGCTTATCGTACGCTACGATAACTACTCGTTAAGCGATGGTATTTGGACTGCGTATACCACTCAATCCTATAATGTAACATTCTATGATGCAGTTATAGGATCGGATGGATACCTTTACATAACTGGTCATTTAGTATACCGCTATGTTGATAGCTCCAATAATGTATATTATGTACCTATTTATCAGTTAGTCTATAAGCTTAATCCAACAACACTAGAGATAGTGAATACCACGTATATTCCATTATATACTAGCCAATACTACGTATTAATTGTTAACGCCATGAAAGTAGATATAGCTAACTGTGGTAATGGTATATGTATAGCCGGGTTCTTCTACGATGAAGCAATAAACGCTACAAACCCTACACTCGGGTTAATGGTTATTAAATTTGATACAAACTTCAACATCGTATGGGAGCGTAAAATAGCGACAACATACCATGAACTAGCTCAGGGAATAGCCTCCGATATAGCAGGAAACATCACAGTAGTTGGGAGTACTAATAACAATTATGGGTCGAGTCTGAGTACAAGCTACTACCACATACTAGACATAGTCTTAGACGAAAACGGTAACTTGAAACAAGCCTTCCTAGCTGGAGGAGATTATGGTGAAAATGGACTAGACTCTACAGTAGACATCAACGGCAACACCTATATAGTTGGAGCACAATATAGTACCACACTAACATTCTATAATATAACAAGCAATATAACCATACAATCCAACCCCATCAAGACAACTCCACTAGGACTAGAAACAAGGGAACCAATAATTTATCCATCAATAAAAATCGAGTCTCCACCAACACTCTACAGCAACACAGCTAAAACCAGTAACAATATAATAGGATTAAAACCCAGCAACACCCAACCCTACACCAAGCCGATAACCCTAAACAAAACATCCACGCCATCAATCAATCCAAGCCCCAATAGAGCCAATCCACCACTTATTGTGAAACCACTACAGACAGGAGACAATGATATAGCGGTAATAGCATCCCTCGGATACTATAT
>JALVFK010000239.1 GCA_027030065.1 Desulfurococcales archaeon
TCCTGGGCGCCTGCTTCCTCAGCTCGTACCTTAGGCGGCCTAGCACTGCCCTGGACTTGTCTGCGAGTATTGCTAGGAGGTTCTCTCCGAGGTCGTGTACTAGTATGTAGTGGCCGGGGTATTCTAGAGTGGTCGTCTCGGGCTTGCCGATCTGTAGCTCCTCTCCCAGCTGGGTTGTTGCACCGTAGACTGTTGTTAGCATTGCCGCGAAGGCGTCCTCGTCAATGGTTAGAGTACCGGTCGAGGCTTTCTCAATAATGAAGCCCTCCTTGCTAACGATGAAGACGGCTACTACACCGGGAGACCTAGTCATTTCCCCCAGTATCCTCTGGATAGGTGTGGACATTTCCACGCACCTCTCGTTTGCTGCTTGGGCGTCCTTGGGAGCTACTGCTATTTAAAAATTTGTACTGACCTATAATATTTAAGCATAATAAGTGAATAGAAAAATACTAAACAATCATAAAATAAAGTGTAATTCAGCCCATTATCAATAATATACTAATAGATTCTCGCTATCTGTTATAAGTTTAAGGTAAACATTAAACTTATAAGTGTTAGATAACTAGTTAAAGGAGTGGTGATATAAGTGTCAGCTCCAATCAAAAGGATCCTTTCAGAATTCACCAAGCTAGAGGGAGTAAAGGGGGCTATCGTAGTCGGCAAGGACGGGATGGTTATCGATGCAGTAGCACCAAGTAAAGACTTCGATCCAGAGGATCTAGGAGCTAGCATGACCCAAGCGGTGAGAAGCCTCGAGAAGATTGGTCAGGCATTCGACCTAGGGTCTCCGCGGATACTATCGCAGGAATATGATAACGGGATGATAGTCGTAGGGGATCTCGGAGAGAGCTTCATTCTAGTAATCGCTGACAAGATGGCAATGGTGGGAATGATAAGGAACGAGATAAAGAAGCTAAGGGACAAGCTGAAGGCATTAATATAGCATTGGGAAGGCGTTAAGGAATTGACAATAACGAAAATTCTTTCTTTTATTAAATCCCTTGACATTGTTAGATCTTATGTTTACTCGGACGGAGGCCTTGTAGTCGAGGCTAAGGGGGTTAACGAGGAGAGGGCCGAAGAACTGGCGGCATGGATACCCGCGCTCGCCAGGCAGGCCGGGGAAAGACTAGGCCTACGCCTACCGCTTATTATGGTAGTCAAGGATTCCACGCAAGAACTACTGGTCTACCAGGTAAATGATGAAGCCGTGATAGTTTCTCCGGAGAAGGGGGTAGCCACTCACCTACTAAAAGCAATGGCGGGAGAAGGTCCACGGTGCGAGGTGTGCGGCGGGGACCTCTCTTATGCTATCCTAAAGTGTCCTCGCTGTAGTGCTAGGATACCGTTTACCGCCGACAAGTGTCCTCGCTGCGGTTATAAAATAGATTATAGAAAGTGTCCTTACTGTGGCGCTGTTATTACTGCTTCTGGCTCAAGGGCCGGGTTCCCAAGGCTCTTCCGCAGGATAGCCGTGTCTTTTATTTCGTCTAGTGATAATAGGTGATATTTTAATGAAGTATTGTGTTAAAATGATATATTAGTTCTAGTATTCAATAATCAAGCGGGTAGTAGAGAATTCATACGGCAGAATTATAGGAAATACGGGGGGAGAATTCGGGGATGCCTTGTAATATGCCCTCCAAGGGCGATAGAGTCGAGCTAATAGTGGTAAACGGGGAAAACACTCTTCGCGACCTACTAGCTAAGGCTCTTACCGTCGCTAGGAAAGTTGATTTCGCAAAGATCGAGTCGCTACTGGAACTCGAGGAATCCTTTCTCCTATACTCGCATCTATTAAACGGAGAATTAGCTTCAGTGTGTATCGAGAATCCGAGCGGTAAAATACTGGGAGCGAACGCTCTCCAACTTATTAGAGAACACCTCGACGATAAACCCCTTACAGGCTACATAGAAGTATCAAGGATAAGTAAAACTGCCTTCGAACTAGACTTGGAGTCTGAGCCTGATGCAAAGCTACTGAACCCTACGCCGCTAGAAACGCTACTAGCAGGAGAGCTACTGGCAAAAGAAGAGGGGAAAGAGGGGGCGAAGCCGGGCGAGACTGGGCAAGTGGAAGAAGGAGTCCCAGTACTCTCGGAGAAGCTCGGTAATTTGAGCCTTATTGATGAAATCGAGCTAGCCACTACAATGGTGTATCTCTTAACAAAGTCAGAGATAATAAGCTATTCGAGAGACCTAAAAAATCTTCTAAGGGAAGCTTTAGAGAGAAGTAGTGGTGATGCGGAGGCATTTTATAGGGTAGCTGTGGAGCTGGGTAACGGGGAGGCATATAATGCATTCTACCATGCTGGCAAGCTTTGCAGCGTTATACATGTTCTACCCGAGGGGTTCCGTGCCAGGTTCATAAGCCACATGACGGAGAAGGATTTTGAACAATTACTCGAGGAAAACAAGGGGCGTGTTAAGAGGGCTATCCTCTACCGTGTACTATGCCCGGAGTGCGCTGAGGTAGTGCTTAAAGGCTGTTCAGGGAAGCCTTCAGAGCCGCACGGGAATGATAGAGAAGAGGAGAAGCGGGAGAAGGAGGTTAGGAGGCGTTTCCGCCTTCTCCGCTTCCTCCGGAGAACCTAGGATGATATAAGAGTATCGCCGAGTAGATTAAGGCCTGTGAGCCTCTCGAGGCTGGCTGGGAATGGTAGTGCTCGTTTAACCATGCTTGAGGGGATTGCTGCTCTAAGGCTGGGGGCCTTTAAGATATAATAT
>JALVFK010000240.1 GCA_027030065.1 Desulfurococcales archaeon
CCACAATGCATGGGTGGGTAGCGGGATAGGAAGCCTATGTTTAACCCTGGCTTGGATAGCCATTCCAAAACAAATCTTCCTCCACGAGAGAGGAGGTTCTGTAGTAGAGTGTAAATTAGGTTTCCGGTGGGATTATAGTTGGAGGATAACAATTAAATACTAGTATACCCTAAGTGTTATAACAGGTAGGGTATAATACCTTGAGTGTTACACACAACGTTTTCGTTGACCGCGAAGTAGAGTTGAAGCTACTAGATAGGGCTTGGAGAGAGAGGCCAGGATTCCTAGTCCTATATGGTAGGAGGCGTACCGGTAAGACTAGGCTAGTACTAGAATGGTGTAGGAGGAGTGGAAACCCGTTTGTATACTATCATGCAACTCCAGCTAAACACGAGGTAAATCTAAAGGAGCTAGCTAGAGCAGTTGAAGAACAATTAATGGTTAAAGGTTTCTCTAAGATAAAGTATAGTACCATAGACTCTCTACTAGAAAACTTATCCTACCGGGTAAGAGACGCTGTAATAGTATTAGACGAATACACGTATTGGGCTAGGAGTAGCCCGGAAGTATCGGGGGAACTACAGAGATTCATAGACCACAGCCTAGGGGATACAGGGTTTCTAGTGATAATTGTTGGAAGTCTAGTAGGAGTGATGTATAGGGAAGTCTTGGGTGGCGGAGCACCACTCTATGGTAGAGCTAGATATAAGGTTAAGCTAGGAGAACTAGATCCATGGTATATACCTTTATTCTACTCGGATAAGAGTCTAGAAGATATTGTTAGACTATATTCTCTATTAGGTGGAACACCCTACTATCATCAAATAGCTAGTAGGATTAATGGAAAAGTATCCGAGACTATAGTAGAATTATTTCTAGAAGACCATGCCCCCCTACGAGACGAAGTCATATTCCTCCTGAGAGAAGAGTTCCGGGAGCCAGCGGTATACTATAGTATTTTGAAGGCGGTAGCACGTGGAGCAGACACGGTTTCAAAAATATCGGATTATACCGGGATACATAGACAGCATTTACCAAAGTATCTTGCAATCCTAAGAGATCTAGACTTCATAGGCTACGAGAAACCATTATTCTCGAAGAAGGGATACTATTATGTAAAAGACAAGGTAATGAATACTTGGTTTAGCCTAATAGAACCACTAATATCCCAGTCAGCCAGACTACCTCCAAGCAAAGTAGACGAGAAAATCCAGAAAGGAGTAGAAGAAATAACGGGTAAAGTATTCGAGGAAGTAGCACTAAAATACATAGAATACCTTGCGAGAGAAAACAAGATATCATATGATGAAATAGGAAGATTCATCCATAAGGGAGTAGAAATAGACGTCGTAGCCATAAACCATAGGAGAAAACAAGTACACTTATTCGAGGTAAAATGGTCAGATCTAGACAACGTGGAAGCAGAGAGAATAGCTAGAAGCCTCTATAGGAAAGCACTAAACATACCATTAGAATACGAGTACAAAGCCCACATAATAGCAAGAAGCTACCAAGGAAAACCCCTAGACAACACAATAATACATACATTGAAAGACATGCCATTCCACAAAACCTACGAGAATAGTAGAGACGAAAAATAATATTATTGTATTGGATAAGCTTATTTTCTAGTAAACGATCTAATAGAACTATAAATAAACATTATACCAAGTAACAAGAGAGCTACTCCCCACAAGATATTAGACGGTATCTCTGGTATGTACAGTATTCCCAGACTTCGTAGACCAAGTAATACGAAGAACAATCCTATAAGACCCATAATGGGAGAAGTAATTCTTACCTTAAATAGAGGTTTTCTCTCAAACCGACTAACTCTTATCATCGATGATAATATGAATCCCACACCCATACCAATAAGTGTCCCAGCACCACTACGATCAAATACCATACCTATACCCATGCCTATAAACATGCATCCAATAAATACTTCCCAAGACCAGCGATCTTCACCCATACAATATCAGCCTCTCCTAAATAGAGAAGGATCGTATTCTAACCTAATGGTTACTCTGAGTGCTTCTCTATTAATGCTTTTATATAAAAAGGCCTAGTTTTCCACCACAACCAGTATATCATGTATATGATTCTAACTAACGCCTTCCCGAGCATCACTACGACCTTCAAAATAGAATTCTACGCTCCGGTACTCGAACTCGTGAAATGATACATTTATACTCGTTTCTATCGAATACAAGATAATTGGGAAACTATTACAGACGCATAGAAACTACTAGCAACAAGACAGCGGAGTTTCACGTCTATATAACATCTGTCAACAAATAGATAGTATCTGGTAGAGCATGTATAGTTGTATTGAATTGTTTCAAGACTGTATTCCCGTTCATTATAAAAGTGGTTAAAACTTGATGGAAAAGAGGGAGAGTACTTATTTTTTCTCGTATTTTTCTATTGGTAGCCTTAGTTTCATACCTGCAATAGTTATCGTTGCTCCTATAATTGATAGTATTATTGTTAGCACCCACATACCCTGTGGTGAGAGCGATGAAACCATTATTGAGGCGGCAGGCCCTATTAGTGCGGCAGAGTTTGATATAAGTCCAAGTGCGTAGCCTGCTCTAGTTACTAGTTCTCTGGGATAAGCTGTTGAGGGTGTAGACCAGAAGGTTGGGGCAGTGCCTTGGATAACAGCAATCAATAC
>JALVFK010000241.1 GCA_027030065.1 Desulfurococcales archaeon
AAAGAAACATAACCGTTACCGGCGGTGCTGGCCCACTACAATGGTTTCGTATAAGCAGAGGCAATACTACGAAAGTAGTATGGTTTACAAGCTATGCTGGCATAGTATATAGGAATAAAGTAATATGCAGCTCGATGATAGTGAAGCTGGGGGAAGAACAAGTAATCATAGTCAAGATCTTCATGGTTATAGCAGAAAACGTACCGGGAATAAAGGAGCAAAGCCTATGGCTAATCCTACTACCCGCCAACACTACTCAATACAAGTAATAGTTTAAGGAAAATACTTGAGAAGGCCCACTCCATAATGTTATCTAGTAGGAGACCAGCTTATGGATAGAAATACACGTGAGTTTAACGTTGTTATATTAGAAGACGAAGACAATGGCTACATTGCAATCGTACCAGAGCTTCCAGGATGCCATACACAAGGAGATAGCTTAGACGAAGTAATTAAGAATATTAGAGAAGCCATAGAACTTTACCTTGAAACTCTATCAGAGGAGGAAAGAAGAGCTGTTAAATCGAAGAGTTATCGGTTTTCAGAGAGTGAAAGCAATTGCCTAAAATAACACCTAGATCCTCAAGGAGGTTAGAGAGAAGCTTGGAATAGTAGAGGGCATGGTTCTTGAGCTTAGCTTAGAGGGCGATAGTATAGTCTTGAAGACGAGGGATTTATGGAGCGAGCTAAGAGAACGGGGTAGGAAGCTTAAAGTGAGTGTTGATGAAGCCGAGAAAGAATTGGATAGAGATGAAGAAGAATGGGTGAAGAGGCTAAAACCGTAATAGTAGATACCTATGCTATTATAGCAGACTTAACCGGATAGGCCACTGGAAGAGCAGTTGAGATCCTAGACAAGATTAGGCTAGGATATATCGAGGGCATACTACACTACCTTATAGTTTACGAGCTAGCATACCGTTGGAGGAAGGGGAGACTACCCTTCCGCGATGAAGAAGAACTATTAGAATTCATAGATACATACTTCACAGTCAAACCCCTAGATGCGTCTATAGCATTAGAGGCAGCAGAAGTAAAGATCATAGGGGATAAACTACTAGCAACCTCCAAAAACCCACACCTCAAACGGAGAAGACTCTCAACAGCAGATGCAACAATAGCTCTAGCCAAGAGAGAAAAAAGCACCAATAGTAACCGGGGATGCTGATTTATTATACGTTGCGAGAAAACTGGGAACCAAAATCCTATGGTAAATGCATTATCCTAGTCATGACCACGTACAGCCTCTAGATTCATCGCAAAAATAAGCGTAAAATAACCATATTATCTCTGTTATAGTATAAGATTATTACCTTGTATGAGAGTATAGTTTTTGGTTTGACTGTATTGGTTGTGCGTGGTAAGCGTTACCGAGTATCCTATGATGTCTGGTCTGGAATTGTTGGCCGACTAGGTGAAGATGCTAGTGAAATCGTTGTCGAAGTTGACCGTATGAGGGGGCGTTTAGAAGGCTTTATTGGAGGGTTTTCAAAGCAATTGTTTATGGATGGAGAGGGCTTGTTTAGTGTTAGTAGACTGCTTGATGACTTCTCTAGATTGTTTATACATTGTCCTACAGGGGGTGTTGATAGTAGTACTACTCCTCCAATTAGACTTGTAAATTACTTCTACTCTATTGTTTCATCATCTGCCGTTATCTATGGGGAGGGAAGGAGGAGAGAACCAGTATTCAAGGTTTTTGTTGAAAGTGCTCGTGCTCCCGATCTAGCTGATCCTTCCTATGCTAGAGTTGAACTATATTTGAGGATGTTTGATGTAGAATTAGAGGCTTTAAGATACGCTGTCTCCCATCTAATAGATCTCGCTAGTGAGGGGAATTGTACTCCGGTATTATTCCTAGATGGCCCTATTGTTGACCCTCCCAGCTTTCTTGCTACTGCTTCGAGAGCCGGCGAGAAGTTTAGAGAGCATTATCTATCCTATGTTGGTGAGCGTGCAAAACAGGTCTTAAAGATTATTGGGGCCGGAGGCATTGTTGTAGGCTTTGTAAAGAGAGTTTATGGTAATATGTTTACAAGCCACCTAGTAGAATCCAATGATAAGCTAAGAGAATTTATTAGCGGATACAAGGTTAGTGATTTCTCACTAGTAAGTCTCAGCAGAGATATAGTGGCTGAAAGCTTCTGCAACCAGGATAGAGACTATTTATTAGCTTTCAGTGACTTCTCTTTACCCCGAGACCTTGTCGACGTAGAACTCTACCGTGAAAAGGGATTAGAGGTTAGAACACTATATATTATTCCGAGGCTATGCGGCAATATAGTGGATTCAAAGCCGGCTCGAATAGAAGTTGCATTAGAGGCCAGTAAAGCTGGTAGTAGAGACTATGTTAGGGAAGCTATTAGGAAGGCTCTAGTAGTCGTAGCTGGCTGGCATGTTCCTGCTACGAGTATACCAGAACCAGTACTACTAGCTCATAGGCGCTGTACTATTAGGAGGAGAGAGGCTAGAAAAATACTTAGAGAATTAGCTACAAGATTTATAGAGAGGGAGGCAGCACGCGAGAACCCTAGTAGAGCGGCATATATCGCTAAAACATTCATATCATGATTACCACGTATCCGTGTGGGATCCTTGACTCGTGTTCTAGGATATATTCTATCCGGTTCAACTAGTCATCAAGCAATGTTTCAGCCAAGAGAAGAAGCTGAAGGCGATATTCGTGAGGGAATGCTAGTAATAGTACATGATAGTGGCCGGCGAATACTTGGAATAATATCTAGAATAGAAGCATACCATGAATTCTATGAACCCGGAGAGGTGTGGAGTGAAGCATTAAGGCAGGGTAGGCGTCCACCAGATACTGCTGCTAGGAAATACATTATAGCATACATTATATTGCAGGGAATACTCTCCGAAATAGGGCTCAAGACAGTTGACAAACCACCTAGACCTGGATCCGAGGTATATGAGGCATCACTACGAGACCTAGCGGAAATCTATGGTTATTCTCCTGGAAATGATTCTCCTCCAAGCAATATTGTTGAAATAGGCTATCTCTACGGCTACCATGAGGGAGAGAGGCTCCTACCAGCAGTACTAGATATCGATAAGATGACAATGCACTTAGCAGTAATAGGCGTGACGGGGAGCGGGAAGTCTAATACTATTGGAGTACTAATAGAGGAGCTAGGCCAAAAGAATAGTATAAGGGTGGGAGGATACGAGGCAAGAACCATTCCAATAATAGTATTTGACGCTAATGGAGACTACTTAGACTTCTACTACAACCCAGACCTTGCTCCAACACATAACAGGGTTTATAGACTAGTCTTCCCACACGTTCTATCCCAGATCGCTGGCGGGGGAATAGGAGCAAAAGTAATGCCGCTGAGAATAGACTTAAACATCTATCATGAACGCTTAGCCGAACTCAGCGAGATAATATATGCTTTGACGAGAGGCGGGAGACTAGAAGGAATAGAACTACAACTAGATCTCTTAACACGACTATTAGTAGGCATAGTAGACAACGATTACTTAAGAGAAGAATGCTACCTCTACGATGGTAGTGAGAGCGGGAGAGTAGACTTAAACTGTGTTTTCAGTAATAGGCGATTATTTGAAGACATAGTATTGAATAAGGTACTGTCTAGTGTAGCCGAAGAGAGTGGAGCACACGGGGCAACAGTTGCAGCAGTTAAGAGAGCACTAGCATCGTTTAGGTCTAGGCTAAGCCAGTATGGGATCATACCTAGAGACTATAAAGAGGCTATAGTAAACGAGGATTTCGTAGACGATGTAACTAGTATTAAGGAGCCAAAACTAGTTATAACTGACTTCTCAACAGAGGGTGCTCTAGGCGTAGACTTAAGGCTTAAACAATTCATCGTAAGCTATATGCTTAACCTATTCTTTAAGAAATTCGTAAGATACCGTATAGATAAGGCAGATAGGGTTTCCCTCATAATAGTAGAGGAAGCCCAAAACTATGCACCCAACACCCAAACCTACCCCGTAGGCTTTAGCGTAGCACGCAATATTCTAGCCCTCGTAGCGACGCAGGGGAGAAAATTTGGTCTCAGTCTAGCTCTCGTAACCCAGAGGCCTAGTTTCGTTGACCCCATAGTAATGAGCATGATGAATACATTCATAATACACCGGGTATCGCCGGGAGATCTTAGATTTGTAGACCAGGTGACTGGAGGCTTACCGAGTCATGTGAAAACACGTCTACCAACCCTAGAGACTGGGTTGGCTGTAATAGTTGGACAAATGAATGTTTTCCCATACCCCGTAACAGCCAAGGTTAGGAGGCGTAGGAGTCATCGGGTTGGGAGAATAGGTGGGTGAACCCGTGAGTACGAGTCCACTAGATTACTGTAGGCCCATAGACATAGTACCCCGTAGGCTGGCTCGAACAGAAGCAGAAAACCTCTCTGAGGAAGAGAGAAGGGTATTAGAGGAAATAGGGTTAGAGGGGAGGAGATATATTGAGCGTAGGATAAGAGAGTTTATCGAAAGAGTATACAAGGAAGCCCTTGATACTAGTTCACCGCCGAGAAGTAGTATCCTAGTAGTCACCGGGCCATGGGGTTATGGTAAAACCTTTCTAGGAAGAGATCTTATAAGGAAAATCGCGTTAGAATACGGTTTCTCGTACAAGTATGTAACCTTCGAGGATATTATAAGGAGTATTATGGAGGAATACGAGAGAAATCCTAGAGACATCGCAGTTATAGCAGACCAGGTAGTATCAAGGACTCTAAGGCAAGCAGTAGACGATAAGGGGCTAGGAACTATACTATTCCTCGATGAAATGGAGGCTTTTCTAGCCGCAAAAGGTGCCGCTAAGAGTGGTAGAGAAGTAGATGCTTATTCCATGGCGGCGAGAGTAGCTGTTAACTCCCTACTAAATATTTTAAAGCATCTCCTCCACTCAGAGAGCCAGCATTATGGTGATATTAGGGGTAGAGTTCATCTCGTATTAGCGACTACTCCAGAAGCATATTATACTTTAAAGGCATGGGCCGAGGATCTAGGAGTAGCGGGAAGGCTTACCCGTCGCTGGGATCTAATAGTTCTAAGACCTGTGTCAAAACTAGACATGTATAGACTTGTAGACGAGGTTTTAGAAAAGGTCTATGGTATACCTCGCGGTATTGTAGATGAGAATCTACCTAACCTATTATACATTATCAGTAATGGAAACCTGGGTATAGCGTTCAAGATACTAAACATAATAGTCCAGGCCTCTGTAAGCGAGTGCAAGAACCTACATAATAGGGAATGTATGTGCGAGATAACCGATAAGCTACTATTAAGAATACTACCATACCGTGAAGTCGAGACTATTGGTGGGAGAAACACTAGGCTCATGAATGATAAGATAGCTAAGACTATAATGGAATCAATAGAACGATACCCTATGAGCATGAGGGAAATCATTAAGCTGATTGCAACAGCATCCCCTATAGCAGTGGAAACGGGCTTAGCAAGCACGATTAACAATATTAAAAACTATTTAGAATACGTGCTCCTACTAGGAAACTATGATGTAGAACTATATTCTGGGCCAATTAAAGAAGTTGAGAAATGGTTAACAGAATCCGCTCAAAGACTCTCAAGCATCTTAAACGTAGACGTTGATCATGTGAGGATAGCGTTGGAACTACTAGTCTATAGGGATCGTGGAAACAAGCTCATAGTCTCCCTGCCGAGGAGTAGAGAAGACTATAGTGAAATACAACAACTCTTCGCTGCTTATGAGATAATGGTTTCACCCGACCATATAGACATGTTGAAGGAAAAAGCCCTACTAGAACTTGGAAAGCCTAGGACTGGGCTCCAGCTAAGACTAGCATCAATACTAGCATTATATCCCGCTGCAAACATTAGGATAATACCCTTCATAAGAGATCCAGAGAAGTCTAGAGAGATACTTCAAGAAATAGATTCTATTAGGGGACGGGATCCTAGAGAATATAATCAGCTGGTAGGAGAGGCCTTTATAGAAGCCTTAGCCAGTATGGGTTTTGCTAGGAGAGACGAGGCTAGCGGAAAATATGAGTTAATATTCAGCTATGATGGTGTAAGGTATTCTATTCCACTACAAGTCTATGTGAACGAGATATACGATAAAGAATCATTGGAGCCAGTTATGAATATCTCACTAGTATATTATGGATACCGTACTCCGGGCCTGGAAACTAGTCAGTGGAACGTTATTGTAATCCCCTTAACCTATACTGACATACAGTTTCTAGCCGTTATAGGATTAATAAACCGTAGAAGCGACTTGAGGGAATATGTTGATAGAGAGCTAGTGGAAGTATTCTTTAGACAGATAATAGAAAAATATAGTGTAAACAATATATTGGAGGAGAAAACAAGGCTAGCATACAGTCATGGAGTCCTAGTCCCCACAACAATTCGCGGAGCCCATATACTTAGAACGGGTCAGCAGGACCCAGTAATATTCCTTAGAGACGCCTACAGCCTCCTCCTACTGGGAAGTATGAATGGGCAAGTAGATATTGGGAGACTAGCTGGATTATTGGTCAAACTGTATAAGACTAGACCATATAAGGGGCGGGGCGAGAAATGGTGTAATAGAGTACATGTACCAGCATTCCTCTCAATAGATTTAGAGCCGGAGAACCCATTAGACTTCTATAAAAGAGTTGAAAAATACAAGAAGAGACTAGTAGAGAAGCTGAGAGAATTTGCAGAAGCAGCTACTCGCTCCGAGCTCTTAGAGCAAAGAAGCATAGACGTATACGAGGTGAAAATGCATCCAGTAGAGAAGAGGATCCGCTACATATTATCTAAGATTCCGAGTGGTGAAGTAGAGCTACCAGTCCTTAAGGACAAGTATTTCGCGTTCCCGATAAGAGAAGAAGATCTTAGACGCTCCATAAAAATATTTGACGACTTCTTTGTCAAGCTATTAGAGCGTAGGCTAGAGATAGAAAGAGTGCCTAGAAGAAAAGATACTATTAGACTAGTTGGTCATTCAGCTAAGTCTAGGATAGTAAAGGATACTCTAGATAAAGTAGATAGGACTTTAAATGATCTAAGAGACTTAGACAATAATATTAGAACCCTAGTATTCGGGAAACTAGAAGACATAGTAGAAAGAGAGGAGGTCTCCAAAGTATTAGGGGATATGGACTTACTATCAGTTCTAATGGCTAAGGAGAGAGGCATAAAGCTGATAGGCTCTAGAGACCTAGCAGGTACAATAGAGCAGTTGAAAAACATTGTGGAGCGGGCAGGGAATATAGTTGATAGCCTCCCCGTAGTTAAGAGCTTAGCAGAATACAGTATCTATACAAGAGACATGCTGAACTTATTTAACGATATCTATAAAGGAGTAGAAGAATTCTTGAAAAACCGTGAGTTAAGAATAGCTCGGATTAGAAACGATTACTTCAATATACTCAACCTAGCAAGGAAACTAAACTTAAACATAGACACGGATTCTATAGAAAAACACGAACTAGTATCAGAGAAGCAACTATATAAGTGCCTATATAATGCTCTCAGCCTATCCCGAGAAATAATTGATACGGTATTAAATAAGAATATAGCTGGTATTAGAAAGAAGTGGCCCGATATAGTTGAAGCCCTAGGGTATACTAATTGTGAGAACAAGTACAAGTTCAACATCATACTATACTCTCTAGATAAGTGTAGTACATGTAGGGAACTAGACGATAAACTAGGAAGCCTAGAGGAGGAGTCGGGGAGGATAAAGAA
>JALVFK010000242.1 GCA_027030065.1 Desulfurococcales archaeon
TAAGAGAGTTTATTTTAAACACAAGTGTATTCAGCAATATAGTAGAAGTCTTCTACTCGTTTAATCTACAAAAACTAATAGATTATACCAATAAGTCTCTAAGATGCGATCTCGCTTACTCTCCTTCCCTTTAACGGCTTATGCGGTGTTTAAACCGCTAAGATATAATTAATTGGGGTCAGTCCTCACACGGGTCTTCATATTATTGTGTTCTGTTCCGAGGTCGTTCATCATCCCTTTTTCTTCCCGTTAAGGTTGGGCTTCTTCTTGTTGCCTGGTTTTCTCTGCTATTTTTCGTGCTAGCTCTATTATTATTTGTGTTACCTCATGGTCTTCTTGGTATAGTATGAGTTGGGGTAGTGTTCCCGTGTCTAGGGCTTTGCTTAGATCAGGGTGTATTGGTATTTCTGCTAGGATTTCTAGGTTATAGGTTTCTGCTACTTCTTTTGCTGCTCCCTCACCGAAGATGCGGTGTTTTGTTCCACATACTGGGCATTTAAAGTAGGACATGTTTTCTACTATTCCTATTATTGGTAGTTCTAGTTCGATGCAGAATTCTACTGCTTTTCTAACAACTGTTCCCGCTAGGCTTGAGGGGGTTGTTACTATGATTGCTCCACGGGGGTCTGGTACTAGTTGTGCTATGCTTAGGGGTTCATCGCCTGTTCCGGGTGGGAGATCGAATACTAGATAGTCTAGGCTACCCCATCTAGTCATGTATAATAGCTCGGTTATAGCCTTTGATTTTAATGGACCCCTCCAGACTATGGGCTTGTTTATGTCCTCTAATAGTAGTTCTAGGCTAAGCACCTTTAGGTTTTCAGCAAGCTGTATTGGTTCTATCTTGCCTTCTACTGCATAGGGTTTAAAGCCTCTTATTCCAAGGATTTTTGGTATACTTGGCCCATGGATGTCTAGGTCTAATAGCCCGGTCTTGTAGCCTAGTTTTGCTAGAGCTAAAGCTATTGCTGCTGATACAAAGCTTTTACCAACGCCTCCTTTACCGCTTATGACCGCTATCTTGTATTTCACGTCCTTTAGATTATCTTCTACTTGTTTAGCATAGGGTGGCGGTATAACTGGTCTTCGGAAGGAGCGTACCCTGATTTGATCCTTTTTTCCTCCCTGGCTCTGACTCATATTGCTTAAACACCGTTAAACTAACCCGTACTGCTAGGTTAAATACTATACTATAATAGATGGGTAAACCTTAGGAGGTACTCCTAGAAACTACTACATGTCTAACTAGTGGTGATTAAACGGTCCCTCCATACTATGTGTGATGTTCTAGCCGCTTCTATTAGCCCCCACGACATTATGAGGCCTGCTACTGATGTTATGAGAGCATACATTATACTATAATTGTTTATTCTCGTACCAATACTGTGTGCTATGGTTAGGATAGCGTAATTCGCTAAGCCCACTGCTACTGGAACGATATTGTATGATACTATCCCTAAGACAGTATTCATTACTGGCAGTAGGTAAGATAATGCTATTATTAATGCTTCTCCTATAGTTCTTGTTTTACTCTTAGCGTGTCTTCTCATAACTCTAGCCAGCATTCTCACGGAATCGTGGATTCTAGGATACCATACAGTCTCTATTAGATCCCATGCCTTGATAATCATTAACGGTATTCCCATAGACTTTGCTCTCTCAGCAAGATCTCTATCCTCAACCAAGCTATGTCTCACAGCATAATGGGTACCTAGTTTCTCATAGGTTTCCCTAGACACCGCCCAACAACAACCATAGAACCACGCTAACTTGTGTTTCTCATCTAATACTCGATTGAAGCCTAAGAAACAGTGTGCAAAAGTTGTTAGTATGGTCTCGGCTATCTTACACCTCCGTGTAGGACACTTGAACCTCGGGTTTAAGGATACTATTCCCCCAATACTCTGTGCATTTGATATAAGTATTCTTAGCGTGTTTCTTGCTAGCAGTCTTGTATCGGCGTCTAGGAATACTAGTATCCTTGTCTCCGGGTTAACGTGTTCTAATCCACGCATTAATGCATAGACTTTAGGCGACCACCCCAGTGGTGGGCTCTGATTATTTCTTACTAATTTTATCCTTCTATCCCGCTTAGCGTATTCTAATACTATTTCAGAAGTATTATCACTACTATTATCATCTACTACTATTACTTCAAAGTTATCATAGTCCTGCTCTAATATAGAGTTTAGGAGGAGAGGGATGTTTTCAGCTTCATTTCTAGCTGGAACAACTATTGAGACTAATGGTTCTCCGCTTATAGGTTTAGGTGAGGGATCTCTTAGTGATTGAAGGCTTTCTAAGCCCCACTTGTAGGCTTTAAACCATATAATAGTATTTAGTACTCCTAGAACTCCTAGGAACACTATGATTACTTCTAGTATCAATGCCCTCTTCCACTAAGCTACTGGATATTGTTGAGAAAGAAATGAAGAAAACACGCTAATAAGAAAGAGGTTCTCTGGCTTCCAGCCTATAGGCCTAAGACTTCTTTCTTTACTTTTTCTAAGGCGTCTGCTATTTTTGTTCCAGCTGGTATTCTCACTGCTTTAATGTTCATTTCTTCTAGTATTACTTGTGCGTTGGGTCCAAAGTTTGGTCCTACGGCTATGTCTACTCCCTCGTTTACGAGCGCTTGTACTGATTTTACACCTGCTCCACTTGATGCTGAGGCTCCTGGATTCTCTATTACCTTAACGTTCAATATATTGCCTTGCTCATCTAATTCTACTATTGTGAATACTGGTGCTCTTCCAAAGCGATCTGCTATTACGTCCTCTAATCCACCACCATTCATTGAGGCAAAGGCTATTTTGACCATGGCTTATCTACACCTCTGCTTAGAGAGTCTTGGGCTTGAGGATAATAGGTTTATAGGGTACGGGTTTCTTCGGCTTGTATTGGCTAAACCATTGCTTCCAATTCCTTATTATTCTTTCCTCTACGCGGTGAGCTATTTCTAGGAGGGCTTTAGAGGCAGGTGATTCAGGGTATAATTCTACTAGGGGTTTCATTTGCGCCATTGCTTTCGGCACATTGTCGTCGTAGGGTATGGTTCCTAGAAAATCTATTCCCTCTTCTCTAGCATACTCTATTATTTTTTCAGCATATTCTGGGTTTATGTCATACTTGTTTATCACTAGGCCTGATGGAAGTACGAATTGTTTAGCTATCATGTGGACTCTTTTTAGATCACTAAAACTAGCGGGTGTAGGCTCTGCTACAAGTATTGCCGCGTTTGCTCCAGCTAGAGATGATATTACCTGGCAACCAATGCCTGCGGCTGAGTCAACTATTATTATGGTGTCTTCCTTGCTCCAGTCCTTAGCCTTGTTTTTGACCTCGGTTACAAGTTTACCCGTATTGGGGCGGCCGACGTAGAGTCTTGCTGAGACTAGTGGGAACCCGTAGCTGGTTTTACCCCAACGTATTTTCCCGGAGGCAACACGGTGTCTCCGTATGGCTTTCTCGGGGCATGCTAGGGTACAAGTTAGGCATCCCTCGCATACAACTTTATTGATAACGTATTTGTCTCCTATAAGGCGGACTGCTTCGTAGGGGCATACTTCTGCGCAGACACCACAGTTAGTACATTTATCATAGTTTATCTCGGCTACCCATGCTTCAATGTATTCTTCTTCGTGTTCCCAGCTTGTTAGCCCGTAGATTAAGTGTAGGTTTGGTGCATCTGCGTCTGCATCAACTGCTATCGTATGATAGCCTCTCCGATGAAGGTATAGGGCTAGAGTTGACGAGACCGTGCTTTTTCCTACTCCTCCCTTACCGCTTGCAACTGCTATCTCAAGTACCACGACTATATCACCTCTAAGACTGTTTTAGCGAGAGCTTGAAGTGATTGTGAAATCGGATGATTAGGATAGAGTTCCACTATGGGGACTCCTTTAACATAGGATTCAACTATTTCGCGAGAATATGGTATCTTAGCAACAATCCTAGCATTATATTTTTGTGCCACTTCTTCGACCTTGCTTATGTCTCCTATAGTTGAACGGTTTACTATAACCCATGACTCTAGTCCTAGTGTCGATGATAGTTCTAGTATTAGTTCTAGGTCGTGTAGGCCTAGTGGTGTTGGCTCTGTTACTGCTAATACTAGCTTAGAGTCTTCTAGAGCAATAGATACGTGGTTAGCTGTTCCAGCAGATGTGTCTACTAGTAATAGGTCTTCTGCTAAGCTCATAGCCCTCTTACGTGCTGCTAATACTACTGGTGGTGTATGTTCTTCTCCTTCTCGGAGCACACCGGTTACAAGTGTGAAAACTGTATCATCTATTTTTACCTGGGTTTTATACGTGTAGCCTATAATCCTCTTACCCTCTACTATAGCGTCATAAGGACAAGCGTAATAACATGCGCGACAACCACTACAGAGGCGGGGGATTACGAAGGGGAGTTTCTCGCGGGTCAGTATTATTGCACCAGTATCGCATACTTGTGCACATACTCCACAGCGAGTACACTTCGGGTATACTATGAATGGTAACATTATCTCAACTGGTTCCTCGTTTTCTAGACTAGCATTCAATAATACATGGTCGTTAGGTGCTTCAACGTCTAGGTCTGCTAGAACAAGCTTTCTCTCCCTCGCTATTAGGGTTGCAAGGTTTACCGCAATAGTACTCTTACCAGTGCCCCCCTTGCCCCCGGTTACACTTATCTTAGCCTTCAAGTAAACCCCCCTTTCTCTAGGAGCTCACGGTATCTGGGATCTCTTGTTACTAATCGGTTGAGTTCACGATCGCTTAGATTCTTTGTCTGCTCTAATACTTTGTCTAGTATCCTTGAATGTTCTTCTGGTATTTTGGGTGGTTGACAATAGTATTCTATGCATTTCTTCTCCTCGTTTATCTTGAAGCACTTGTCTTCTTCTATGATTTCTTTTACCCCCTCTATGTAGAATCCTGCTTCAAATCCTTGAACCCTAAACTTTGCTATTGGTGTTCCGCGTTCTTCTATTGCCCTCCAATTAGCTAATACTAGGATGCGGCTTATCCTAAATGGATGTATGCACCCAGTTCTCCACACAAGATATGCTATTATGTCTCGTATACTTGTCTCCGTCATCTCTATTCGCCTAGAATACTATGAGGGGTCTCAAAGTCTAAAAACTTTAACACGTGTTAAAGGAGGAGTAGTGGGAGCTGGGAGGGAAAGGAATAGAGGGTAATATTTGTTGGAGGAAAAATTTATCAAAGCGAAGACTCATAATCCTTTGGGTTGGAAACATGTTCGAGGCAATAAGAGACATATTAAAAGCGATAAGAGACCTTGAAGAGAGAACAACGAGAGAATACCTGGAACTAGCGCGCAAGACCAAGTCGGCTGAACTCAAGTCAACGCTATACTCGTTGTTAGCAGAGAAGCTCATACACACCGAGGTTATACGTGGAC
The DNA here is from genome assembly GCA_027030065.1 of Desulfurococcales archaeon. Taxonomy (GTDB): domain Archaea; phylum Thermoproteota; class Thermoprotei_A; order Sulfolobales; family WANQ01; genus JALWGO01. Next base: position 5,413 of record JALVFK010000242.1, read on the forward strand.
TACTGAGAGCCTATGATAGATTAGAAGACCTTGCATGGGAGTTCCAGCAAAAAGTATCACCAATAAAGAGTGAGGAAGATGAGAGAGAATGGCGTAGAATGCAGCTTAAACTAGAAGAGCTACAAGCACTACAGGAGAGACTAGCAAAGCTATTAGATCTCTACGTCGATGAAATGGATAGACAAGTCACTAAGGAGATACTAGAGGCTGTATTAAAGAATGAGAAGAATGTTGTAAACGAGTTAGAGACCTTGTTATCCAATATTAGGGAGAAGATAAAAGAGTTCTTGTTAAAGGAGACAACTGAGAAGAAAGCCTAATTTTTTCTCATAAATCTGCTCTATTAGGCTGTTTACTCTGCAACTATTATGTAATCTTCAAGGTATTCGTCTAGATCCCACCTGCCTCCTCCATGCTTTATTATGTTGAAGACTTTTTGTATATCTATTATCCTAGTTGATGCTATATGGGTTATCCCTTTATCGAAGAATGGTTCGGGGTAGACTGCTGCTGTCGGCCCTGCTAGTATTTTTATTTTTGCTTTCTCGGCTAGCTTTAATACTATGTCTATTGTATCGTTTACAAGAGTCGCGCCAGTAATAATAGTGATATCTGCATCAAGTAGCTCACGATAACCCGATGAATCAGGTAAACAAGATTTACCACGGTAAGCTGGATTTCTCTCTAATACTATAGGGTTAAACCCGTGTTCTCTAAGCTTCTTCACAAGGGGAACCATGTTTCCTACGACAACTATTTTCTCATCCTTATGTCCTCTTACTGCTTCTAATACGAGTTCTATTAGACTTTTATCTTGTTCTACATGGTATTCTTCTATGTACTCCATGTCTAATAGGATATACTGCGATATCGCGTTCAATAACGCTATTCCAAGAGACTTTTCTATAATATTAGTTGATGATGCATGCTCGGCTATGTCTTTTAACTCTATTATGGGTCTCGCCATGGGCATACCTAAAACGTCTTCAACTGGAACAATGGCTAGACCAGCCTTATGCCCCTTACCTCCACCGACCACTCCTATAGAATATCTTAGCCCGACCATATAGTCGTCTACTCCTAAGTGCTCATCGGCTACGATTTCTAGGACTGTTTTAGCGTATTCATCTACTATCAAGACTGATACTACCTCTAATCCAAGCTCCTATTCTTAGTGCAGACATATATGGTTTAAAAATAGTGAACTATAATTCATCCTGAGGAGATAGTAGTGGATACTAAAAACGACTACCGTATTCTCGTAGCAGAGGACGCTATTCAACGAATAGAGAAGAGAGTGAAGACATGGAGTCTACCATATCCGATAAATAAGGGTAAAGTCTTAGACCTAGTCCACGGTGTACGTTCTAACTTGTTGAAGATAAAGTATAGTTTCCTACCAGGAGAGCTAATAGTAAAGAGCAACGAGATAAGAATACTCGAGGAGAAAACTAGAGAGCTAGCCAGCCTAATATTGCCCAGAGATAAAAGCATTGTAAAACATGGGAGAAGCCAGCTTCTCGTAGCAGAGCTAAAGTATTGTCTCTGGATCCTCTTAGGGTTAAAGGCTAGGCTTTTGAGAGGAGAAGACAATAAGCCCGAATACGCTGTAGACATCGTAGGCGTTGAAATAGTATCAGTTCAGAAACACCCTGAGGCAAGAAATCTCTGGATACTTAAGGCTGGTACAGAGAAATACGGGTTCACAGTAGTAACCAATATCGGTAACGTAAAGAAAGGCGAGATTCGAGGAATAGTAATCCTACCCCCAGTAGAGTTTATGGGTGTTGTGAGTGAAGCAATGATAGCATCTGATCCCCTGCCTCCCGAGTATAAGGGTAAGCCAGTACCCTACGATAAAGTCCACTTAGACGAGATAAGGAATAAAGTTGAGGAAATAATTAGAAGCATGAGATAAATAGGGAACTGGTATAATGGTTTTCGAAGACATAATTAATGTCTCAAAGAAAACAGGTTATCGTGGACTACTAGTCTATACTGGTATATCGGGTCTAAAGGAAGCATTAGAGGAAGTAAAGGGATTCTATGATAAGATACTTGTTGTAGCAGAAGACTCCGAGAATATTAATGTAATAAATCATAGGGGGGTCATGAAGGCTTCTCCTAGAAAAGTGCGCAGTCTACTTGGCTACGAGTTTGATAGCATTATAATAGACGTGTCACATGGGCTTAGACCCAATGTTCTAGGAATAACTTGTGAAATGATACGCCGTGGAGGCGTGTTAATGCTTGCTTCAACCCAATGCTATAATAATCTAAGACTAGGCTTGCCTTATGGGAAGAGCACATATACACGGTATGTTAAGGAGAGCTTCAAGGAGTCTAGGCTCGTAAAGGTATATGACAAATGCAGTGGGAAAACTATTGTAGAGCACATAGAAACAGTTCCTCCCATAAAGGCTAGGAGGAAACCCAGAAAACCTAGTGGTAAAATTCCCGCAAAGATATCTAGACTTGTAGCTACGCAAAGCCAGCTCGAATTCGTTGAACAATTCCTAGAATTCCTTAGAAAGCCGGGCAAACTACTCATAGGCATAGGTGATCGTGGGCGGGGAAAGAGTGCTGGCCTCGGAATAGCTTTGGCTCTAGGATTAGAGGAGAGGTATTATAGTGAGGTACCAATAGTAGCAGTAGAACCCTATGGTATACAGAGCCTAATGAAACTATTATCTAAAACTCTAACAGTTCTAGGATACAAGCATAAACGAGTATACGAGAAAAACCTAGTAACGGAGATTAAGGGTAGAGACTTCCAGTTCATATACTATAAGCCCTGGGAACTTGAGAGAGGATATCGGTTAATAGCCATTGATGAAGCAGCTTCAATAGGAGTAAGTAGGCTTAGAAGACTACTATCACAGTCTAGGAAAATAGTTGCAACAACAACGATCCACGGCTACGAGGGTTCTGGTAGGAGTAGCTTGAAAACAATTAAGAAACTCGTAAAACACTATACCGAAGTATTATTTGAGGAGCCAGTAAGGTATCTGGAAAACGATCCCTTAGAAGAATGGCTCTACAATACCTTCATGCTGAACGCTGAGCCAGTAAACATTGACAAGATAACTGAAACCAAATACCTAGAAGTAGATACAGAGGACTTAGCAAAGGATAAAGGACTTCTAAGACAATTATATGGTATACTCGTATTAGCCCACTACCGCAACGAACCCGACGACCTAGCACTACTACTTGACCATCCTAGACACTTTATCCGAGCTCTAATAAACCAGGACTCCCAGCCAATAGCTGTAGCGCAAATATCAGTTGAAGAACCATTAACTCAAGCCCAAATAGAAGAAATATTCAGTAGAGGGGGAATTCCTGGAGTATTGTTAAAGGATAAGATCATTAAATACGGGATAACAGACTCCTCGAAGCTTAAGGTATGGCGTATTGTTAGAATAGCAGTCCTACCAGAACATCAGAATAAAGGCTATGGTACAAGACTCTTAGAAAACATTGAGAGAGAGGCAATAAAGAATGGAATAGACGCTATTGGAGCAATATTCTCAGGGCACGAGAGCCTAGGCTTCTGGCTTAAAAACAACTATAAACCCTACTACATCTCACCGCGCTATAACAAGATAACTGGAGAAAAGAATATCGCGGTAATAAAGCCACTCAATAGCCAAGTAGGAGCAATCATAGAGGAGGTCTTGAAGATCTTTAAGAAGAGACTATTATTATCAGCCCACAACATATATCGTGACCTAGCAATGGAGAAAATAGGGAGAATCCTAGTAGCACTCAACGTGGAGGCTGATATAGGTATGAGGTTAACCGAAGATGAGCTACGCAGACTAGAGATATATTATGATGGAGGACTACTATATGAATCTGTTCAAGACATACTATACAAAACTGTACTAATATTTCTCGCAAAGAATAAGAGACCGCCTTTTAGCGATAAGGAATTACTAGTAATTGTGGGTAGAACTCTTCAAGGGAAACCGTTAAGCGAGATTACAAGGATCCTGGGATTAGGAAAACGAGAGATCGAAGAAATAGTTGAGAAGGTGCATAGAAGAATATCTAAATATTATCTTAGCGGGATGAGAGACCTTTAATCTCTTTTCCGAGAAACTATTAGATGGAATGATAGGCTAGGTAATGGTTAAAAATGATGTGGGAATCCTATTTCTTGTTCTTGGCTTTGTTTTCTTCTACTTGTTTCTCTTGCTTCGGCTCTTCTATTAATTCTAGTATCTTCTTCTTGAAGTAGCTTAGAGCTTTCTCCATGAATGCTGGATCTATTTTGCCGTGTGGCGATAGTGTTTCATATATTCTCTTTGGTAGTCTTAGCTTATCGAAGGTGTAGCCTAACTCAAATTTCAGCTTATATTTCTCCTTGTAGATCTCCCAGCCTAGTTGTTTTAGCTGGTCTTCGCTTAGCTTTATCCCCATGGGTTCTAGGGCTTTTACTACGACGTGTGGCTTGTAGACTCCTCTAGCAAAGAAGCATACTACTAGTGATGATAGTATTTGTCTCCAAGCCTCCTCAGCCATTAAGTCATCTATGACCTTCTCGGGTGTTGGGTATTGTTTTTCTTTGAGCTTCTTTTGATCATAGCTGTAGCCAGCGTTATCTAGGTGGCTGTGTCTTGCACCTATTAGGTAGCCTAGATGGGTTGCTGGACCCGCATGGTAGCCTGGCATTTCGTTTCCTCCAAAGGTTAGGGCAAAGTCTAGTCCATTGTATTTCTTAGCTGCTGCTTCAGTCCCCATTGCTAGGGTCTTGTAGAACTCGTTGGGTTGATCTACAATGTATCTAACCATTTGTATATAGGTTTTCCAGTCGCCCCATGTGGGCTCTACTATTGTCTCGTCTTTTCCTATTAAGCCGCGTATATATGCTTCAGTAGTCCATGCTAGAGCTACTCCAGTACTCATAGCGTCTAGTCCCTGGATTTCTACTTCTTCTATTAGTCTTAGTAATCCATCTGTATCTCCTACTCCAAGCATTGATCCTAGAGCATAGGTTGGCTCATAGTCGTATGATACATATCTTGTTGTATAGAAGTATTTCTCGTGCGGGTATTCTTCTCTAATAGCGGCTATGTGAATACATGCTACGGGGCAGTGACTGCATGCCACTCTTCTAGCAAGTCTTGTCTCGGCTAAGTGTTCTCCGCTTATATTTGCCGCGTTCTCAAATCTATTAGATGTTAGGTTTCTCGTTGGAAGTGCTCCTATAGTGTTTAAGACTAACACGTTGACTGGTGTGCCTATATCATGATATTTCTTCATAGCCGGGCTCTTCACGGCTGCATCATATATCTCGTTGTATACTTCACGGTATTTTCTCGCATCGGGGACTGGTATCTTTCTCTTACCGCCTACAACTATTGCTTTAAGCTTCTTGGAGCCCATAACTGCTCCTAGTCCAAGGCGGCCGAAGTGGCGGTAGGTTTCAGTTACAACTGCTGCATATCTTACTAGGTTTTCTCCAGCTCTACCGATACGCATTATCGCTCTAGTACCAGGCCATGGCTCTCTCTCACGTATTACTCTTCCAACAGTATAGGTGCTACGTACACCCCATAGGGCTGAAGCATCCTTGAATTCTACTTTACCGTTATGTATTGATAGGTATACTGGTATCTCGCTAGCACCCTTAATGACTATCGCTCCATAACCAGCCATTCTTATAGCTATAGCACTCCTACCGCCAGCATGGCTTTCTCCTAGATTACCAGTTAGTGGTGATTTGAACATTGCTACGGTTTTAGATGCTACTGGATACATTGCTGAAAGTACTCCCACAGCGAAAACGATGACGTTCTCAGGTCCAAGTGGATCAGCATTGCGTGGTAGTTCTTCTTTTAATAGCTGGGTTGCTACGCCGGTTCCACCCAAATACTTCTCGAATAACTCGAGTTTATCTTCAACCCAGTATTTCTTACGGGTGAGATCTATGTATAGGACTTTTCCTAGATCACGGTCGATTATGGGCATAAGAGGGTTCACCTCTTAGTCTCCTCTAATGCGAGAACCGAGTGGGGACAATAGTCGACGCAGTAGCCGCAGTGTACGCATATTACTGGTTTATTCTCATCGTAGTCCCAGAATATTGCTCCAAAGGGACATGCTTCGCGGCAGAATCCACAGCCAATACATTTGTTGGGGTTTAATATTACTCCTCCACCTTTTCTTGGAACCAGTGCTCCGGTAGGACAAACCTTGGCGCATGGGGGATCGGGGCACGCTCTACAGACGACTACAGTAAATCCTCTCTCAAATCCTCCAACGCTTCTAACATGGATTGCTGATTTCGCTAGTCCTCCTTCGGGGAATCGGCGAGCGCAGGCGAACATACAGGACATGCAGCCGACACATAGGTCTGGATCTACTACTACTAGTCTCTTGGTCGATGCCATCTCGTGTTTCGCCTCTTAGAAGATTCTATTTTTCTTGTAGAAACTATTATGCTGGATATTAAAGTAGTTTTCCATAAAAAACCATGTAAAAACTACCTGGACTCCTACTTAACTCCAAGTACGGGGTATATAGAATTTGTTTTATAGGGAATAAACCTTATACAAGATGTCTTAACTAGTCAAAGCCTCCTTGGGCTTCTCTAATCTTTTTACGCAGTTCTTCTTTTCTAACAGCTTCTAAGTGTTCCCTATCCCCTTGGGGTCCCTTCAACCTCTGGGATAGATTCATCAGCGTCTCCTCGGGTCCATAACATACTAGAGTGTCTCCAGGCAAGATTATTGTATCTCCTCTCGGAGCACCTATGAATCTTTCTTGACCGTCTACTTTACGGTATATTGCTAGTACTAGAACTCCTTCATCGTTTAGTCTTAGTTCTCTAAGCTTTCTACCAGCTAGCCAGCTGTTATCCTTAACGTTTATCATTGATATAGTGTAGCCTTTGCTTAAGCCTAGTAGTTGTTCATAATCATATATTCTTATATGTGTGAACTTCTCTAGTGCGCGTTCTATAATCCAGCTTAAACCTCTATCAATAAGTTTTGATCGAGCAAAGAAGAAGAGTGCCGCCAATCCTATTGCTAGCCATATTGCTCGGTCAAGCATTTCTTGAGGGCTTGTCCCCACGAAGGTTAGGACGAGAGTAGCCATTGCTGATGTTAGTCCGGCGCTACCTAAGAGCATTAGTATTCTTATGATTCTCCTTCTAACGGGATGGGAGACTACGTATTCTGATTCAGAGGTTGTAAAGCCTACGCCGGAGAAGGCCGACTGTGCTTGAAAGGCTGCTACATCTCTTGATAGCCCAGTCATTTTTAATGCTACCGTACCTATACGTACGACTATTATTGAGAATAATACTACTAGTAGGAATGTTAATAGTACTATCAATTACTACACCTCTCTAACCCACTACTCCTAACATTGAAGAAGAGTACTCGGCGCCGTATAAATATTTGGTCAATAATTATAAGTTGATATAGTAGACCTGGAAATAAAGGCACTACTCTATGGTAGACCTATGGGTATCCCATCTCCCCTAATATCGGTAAACCCAGCTTTCACCTTACTCTTAACCTCTGCTATCGCCGTAACCCCTAGTCTTGAGGGATAAGGTTTCTCTACTGTCTCGTAGTTTCCTAGTCCTCTAAGATCTAGTCCTCTCTCATACTCTATTCTCCTAGTCCATGGATGCCATATGAATCTCGGATACTCTATTGCTTCCTGAGGACTTAGCCCATAGTCTACTATATTTGTTACTAGCTGTGCATGAAGTAGTGGTCTATAGTGGCCTCCGGATAAACCTATTGCTAACACGCGTTCTCTATCCTCCATTATTATTGCGGATAAAGTGTGCATGGTTTTCTTCCATGGTTCAAGTCTATTTACATGGTCTTCTCTAAGACTAAAGGATGATGCACGTGAGTTCAAGGTTATATTGAATATCGGCTCTGTTACATATGATCCGAAGGGATAGAAGAGGCTCTGTATTCCAGCTATAACCCATTCATCCCTACCAGCTATAGCGTAAAAGGTGGTATCGCCGCTTGCTTCGTAGGATTTGCCGGATATACCTTCTTCTTGGAGCTTCCTCCATACCTCTTGTAGAAACTCTCTTTCTAATAGACGGTTAACTGGAGTCTCCATATGTTTTGGATCAGTTACATAGTTGTCTCTAATATAGTATGCTATGTGTGCTGCCTCTAGGAGCAATCTTATTCTTTCAACGCTTTTTATTCCCGTAGACTGTGGGTCTTGTTCTTCTACTAATTTTAATAGGTGTAGTGTTGTTATTCCCTGTGTAGGAGGAGGCATCTCGTATATTATTCTATCCCTATAGGTTATGGATAAGGGGTCTCCTAAACTAGCCTTATAGTTCTTCATATCCTCTAGGCTTAATACTCCCCCAAGACTCTCAACGTATTCTGTTATTCTTCTAGCTATTTCACCCTCATAGAAGCTTCTAGGGTCCTCTCCAATCAAGTAGAGTGCCTTTGCTAGTCCCTTGAATGAGATTAGTTCTCCTTCGCCTAGAACACCTCTCCTATAATATGTTTCTCTTGACCCAGGGTCTCTTGAGAGTTCCTCGTATAATTTCTCTAGGAAGCTTGCTAGTCCACGAGTTACGACAAAGCCCTTATCAGCTATCTTTGCCGCGTAGCCTACTAGTTTACGCCACTCAATAGAACCCCATTTCCTCCACATCAAGTATAATGCATCAACCATGCCTGGAACACTAATTGATAAGGGGCCATGGCTAGGCATAGAAGAATAACCTTTCTCCAACAAGAATTCTCGAGTAAGACGCTTAGGAGCATAACCACTACCATCAATAAAGTATACCTTACCATCCGGGCTCCTCAGTAAGGCAAAATAGTCTCCACCTAACCCGCCGAGATGGGGTAGGGTTACTGCAAGGACAAGGCTAGTAGCAATTGCTGCGTCAACACTATTCCCCTCTTCTAATACTCTAGCACCTATAAGTGATGCTAGTGGGTGCTCAGAAGCTACTACTCCACTTGTAGAATAGAATGGAGACTTATAGGGCATACCTTCTCCTCTCCACGTGTTTCATAGATTATTCCCTTGTTCTGGCTAATTAACAATGCGTATTGGATAATGGGAGAAGATTATTAGTCTTTATTATTTATTAGCTTCCAAGTCAAAAACTATATCTGTAGATATATCTGTAGAGGCATATCTCCATGACTGGTCAAGGAGAATTCATACCCCTAACTAGGCTTCTCTCACTAAGGGGTAAGAGGGCTCTTGTAACGGGAGCTGCTTCTGGAATAGGTGAAGCAATATCCTTGAGGCTAGCTGAAGCTGGAGCAGACTTATATCTAGTAGATATAAATGAGGAGGGCTTAGAGAGAGTTAGAGACCATGTTAAAGAATTATTTAATGTTAGAGTAGAGGCTTTTAAAGTAGATCTATCAGTAAAGAAGGAGATAGACGATTTATGGGAGAAGCTTAAGGGTAGAGAACCAGATATACTCGTAAATAATGCTGGCGTATACCTGTTTCACGACTTCCTAAAAGTAGACGAGAAGTTATTGGAGAAGACTCTTGCAGTAAACCTTAAATCAGCCTTCTGGATGAGCCAGCACATGATAAAGAATAGGGGGAACAGGGGAGGAATAATAATAAACATAGGGTCAATAGAAGCAATAATCCCCCTTGCAAGAGGACTAGTCCATTACGATATAAGCAAAATGGGGATCATAGCCCTAACGAGAACCCTAGCAAAAGAATACGGTAGAAAAGACTTCAGAGTAAACGCGGTAATTCCAGGAGGAATAAAAACGCCAGGAGTGGAAAAACTAAAACGAGAAGCAATACTCAAACTACAAGCAAACCTAATAAAAACAGGAATAGAATTCCTAAACCGCCTCCCACTAGGAAGATTCGGAACACCCGACGAAGTAGCAAGGATAGTACTCATCCTAGCAACAGATATAACAAGCTATGTAAACGGAGCAATAATACCAGTAGACGGAGGATTCCTAGCAGCATAGAAACGATTAGACAATCATACAAAAAACATACAAAACTACGGGACCTTCAATTCTTTTGAATTTTAATTGATGGGAGAAGCAAGATTGTCATCCAGTTCTGTGAGAAGGAATACGTTTTGAATGGTGCGGGGGGTGGGATTTGAACCCACGCAGGCCTACGCCATCGGGTCCTAAGCCCGACCCCTTTGTCCAGGCTCGGGCACCCCCGCACCCTTGGGGGAGGAGTCGTGTTTTTGTTTGCTGGGTGGGGGTTATATTCCTTGTTGTGTTGGTTGCTTTACGTTTTTATGATTATTGTGTTGTCTTGGATTTGTATTAGGTTTTCTTGTTGGAGGTTTTGTAGTGCTTCTTCATAGTATTTTGGTGGTGGTTCTATTCCGTACCATTCTTTGAATTTTTGGGTTAGTTCCTGGATTGTTATTTTGTTTGTTTTTCCTGTTAGTTCTTCTTTTATTATTCTTCTTATGAATTGGGTTATGTCTTCTAGTCTTGTCCATGGGTACTGGAACCATATCCATTCTTTTACTTCTATTGCATAGTAGTCTGGTTTTATCTTTGCTACTGATGATATCCACTGCATTGCTGCTGTTCGTAGTTCTGTTGGATGCCATTCTTTTTCTATGAACTCTTTTGCTAGTCTAACTGATTCTCCCGTATCAACTATGTCGTCTACTAGTACTGCCTTGTATCCGGTTAGATCTATTTTGTACTGGAACTTTATGATTGCTTTTTCAGCCATTTTTGCTGCTTCTGTCCAGTGCTGGCTTTGTATTGAGACTAGGTTGTCTACTCCGAGGAAGTCGCAGAGGAGTCTTGCTGGAACGTATCCTCCTCTAGCAACTGCTATAACGATATCAGGTTTGTATCCTGACTCCTTTATCTTCTTGGCTAGAAGGCGTGTCCACTCTACTACTTCTTCCCAAGAAACGAGTTTAACCGGGATTTTTGCCACGAGATTCCCTTGTAGGGGGATAGTGTATGTCTAGAAAATAAATATAACTATAATTATCCAGGATTACAGTATACCTTTCCTATAGGGATTCTTTGAGTTAACTTATTTTCCCAGAGCCCATCATATTATCCACTGGGATGACGGGAATGGTTTTCCAAGTCTTTAAGCCGGGTAGGCATGAGGCTGAAATAGGGGTTATCGGGGGAAGCGGTCTCTATGACCCGGGTATTATTGAGGAGCCAGTTGAAGTAAAAGTCTATACACCCTATGGTGAGCCAAGCGACTATGTTATCGTTGGGAGAGTTAAGGGTAGGCGGGTAGCCTTCTTACCACGCCATGGTAGGGGGCATAGGATTCCTCCTCATCGAATAAATTATCGTGCTAATATCTGGGCTTTGAAGATGCTTGGTGTTAAATGGGTTATAGCTGTTAGCGCTGTTGGTAGCCTACGATGGGACTATAAGCCAGGAGACTTCGTGGTACCAGACCAGTTCATAGACATGACTAAGAAGCGAGACTACACGTTCTTTGAGGGTGGAACAGTCGCTCATGTTAGTATGGCTGATCCCTTCTGCGAGCACCTACGCAAATACCTCATCGAGACTGGTAGAGAGCTTGGGATAACAGTACATGATCGTGGAACATATATCTGTATAGAAGGGCCTAGGTTTTCAACTAGAGCTGAGAGCCGCATATGGAAGGATGTATTTAAGGCAGACATTATCGGTATGACACTTGTACCAGAAGTAAACCTTGCATGCGAGGCACAGTTATGTTATGCTACACTAGCAATGGTTACAGACTACGATGTATGGGCTGAGAAACCAGTAACTGCTGAAGAAGTTGCCCGGGTTATGGCTGAAAACGTTGAGAAGGCTAAGAAACTATTATACGCTGTTATACCCAAGCTCCCCTCAGAACCAGATAAGGAGTATTGTAGTTGCTGTGAATCCTTAAAATACGCGGTGATATAGAGGCCTTGAAGAAAACTGAGAGAACCCTAGAAGAGAAAGTTAAGCGGATTGAAGAGTGGGCTAAGAAGTCTTCAGTAGAAGTCACAAACTTTGTTGCAGGATCTAGTAGGCTCGCTATAACGTATACTGGGCTAGGTATTGTTCCAGCAAAGATTTTTTCATCTTACCTCTACGTGCTCTCACCCAATAAGAATATTTTGTTTGGATGCATTGATACGATAACCTACCATGTAACACCCTACACCGAAAATACTAGTATAATATTGTTTTCTGAGAAAGGTGTTGAGAACAGTATTGTAAGGTTAATGGATGCCTCATATTATACTGGAAACAAACTGCTAATAGTGTCTCCAAGCCCCGCAGACTATATTAGAAAACGGCTTAGGAATACATCGCTAATAGAGGTTCCGGGAGCAAATACTATTCTAGCTGAAACTCTACTAGCAGTCCAAGCCGGATACAATATAGCATTGAAATATAAGCAAGAAAACGACCGCGAATTAAGGTTTAATAGGCTTCGAGTAGAGGTAGCAGACTTCTCATCAATTATAAGCGAGCTTCAATCAATCTACTCTCTCGAACTCAAGAGTCTAGGAGAAAGCCTTGAGGAAATAAACGGTATAATACATACTCCGACTATGGAGCCAGTAGCATATATGCTCCAAGTAGTTATAGCTGAGAAAACCCGTAGGATAATACCAGTAATAGATGTTACACGCGCCATAAAAGTTATTGGAGAACGCTTAGTCGAGAACCAGTTCTACGTGCTTCTCTCAACGAGCGTTGAAGAATATTCTACTAGAGAGCTATTGTTTAAGGCAAGACTCAATAGGATAAGAGTAGAAGAGTTGAAAGTTAAGACAGATCCATTAACAGCACCAGTCTATGGTTTATTACTGGTCGAGATGCTTAAAACCAGTAACATATAATGGCAGTTATTATTCCGAGTAGACTGGAAACTCCTGCGAGAACCATGTAGCCGAAGACTATCTCCTTTTCATTCAATGGTTCCTTGAGGGTTAATAGGTGAGGGATTGTTACTGGTGCACGCTTATCCGGGTTTGCTTTAATCCATCCCTCTTCTACTCTTACGGGTCTAGCACCTATCTGCCTTCGCTCTACGAGACCCTTAATAGATAATAGTATCTGGAACCCATTGACAATATAGACCATTAACGCTACTATTACTGGTACTTCAGCACGACCCACTACAGCTATACCAGCTATAAGTGCTCCTACGAGAAAGCTCCCGCTATCTCCATTAAATATTTTCGCGGGAAACCAGTTATACTTTATATAACCTGCAAGTAATCCAATGAACAGTATTGATAGGATTAAGCCAGTTGCATCAGTATAGCCTTTCACATAGGCTGAGAAAGTAGAAAACAATAATACTATTCCTATAAGTAACCCTGTACCAGGTATAACGCCATTATGTGTATCAGCCATATTAACAGCATTGAGCACTACTGCGTAGGCAAAGGGGAGTAGGAGGGGGTATAGTATTGTTAAGCGGAGAGGCCCAGCGAAGGGCATTATTGGGCGGGGATCGTATACGTGAAACAGTATTATCGGTGTAGCCGCGGTGAATGCCAGTATAGTTTTTGTCCGAGCCTTTAATACCTTGAAGTCGTCTACGAGTCCTATGAGCCCCGCATATACTACGCTTAGAGACACAGCTATTATCTTATAGAGTGATTGAGGATAGATTGCTAAGAGGATAAGTGATAAGACAATGTAGCTTATGATTAGAGCTATTCCTCCAGGCTCTGGGACCTCTGAATACCAGGGCTTATGTATATCTCTACCCGTATACCCCTTAGACTTCAACCACCTAGCCACGTAGCCCGTTACAATATAGGTTAGAACTGGTGCCACTACAGCAATTATTGTGATCGGTAGCAGTATTCCCTCATCCATGCCTTCTAAGCCCCGCTGGCTAGGATTCTAAATCACCTCTTAGTTATCATAACGCCTTAGTATTAGGTTTTTATGCAGTAGATTCTCCTTAACCTAGTTGGAGGAGAATGGTTTGGAAATAGCCATACTACACGAGGCACCCCGTCCAACAAGGTCTTCACGCGAGCTTATGAAGGCCTTTCGAGATCTAGGAGTCCGAGTCCATTATTATAGGGTTTCACTTCTCACAGGCTATTTTGGTACAGGTAAGCTATGGGTTCAATATGGGAGAAAGCTCTTAGGAGTCGATGGAGTCGTTGTTAGGAGTCTCGGTGCTATAACTACTACAGAGCAGTTGTTGAAACGCATAGGGTTACTGATAGAGTTAGAGTCTATGGGTGTAGTCGTGGTTAATCCATCTGAAGCCTTCCTCAAAGCACGTGACAAGTATACAAGCCTCCTCCTACTAGCCAAGCACGGCTTAAGGGTTCCAGAAACCATTGTTACCGAAGATGTACAGCGTGTAGTAGACTATGTTAGAGAATGGGGTGTAGTAGTCATTAAACCCATTATAGGTAGTCTAGGCTTCGGTTCAGTAAAAATAGATGACCCGGACATAGCTTATCGTGTAGCTAAAACACTATTGAGTCTCGGACACCCAGTCTACGTTCAAAGATACCTTGAGAAGCCTGGTAGAGACATAAGAGTATTCACGGTAGGCGATCAAGTGTTAGCTGCTGCCTACCGCATAGCTCCTCCTGGTCAGTGGAAAACTAATGTTGCTCAAGGAGCTACAACGGTTAAAGCAGAGTTAAACAGAGAGATTGAGGAGACCGCCTTGAAGGTTGCGAGTATACTTGGACTAGAGTATGCTGGAATAGACTTAGCCGAATACGGTGGGGAATACTATGTATTAGAGGCGAATGTGTCTCCTCTATGGGAGGGATTAGCGCGTGCTACGGGTGTTGATCCGGCAAAAGCTATAGCTGAACACGTAGTAGAGCTTATACGGAGATGATGAATAGCAAACCATGGGTCAATAATAGTGGATGCCCTAGAGCTCTCACCCTGATCCCTTTCTATGCTTAGTTGTTGTCTAGATGTTTAGCCTCCTCTCTTCTTTGAGCATTCTCAACACGTATAAAGTGTTTGTAGCCAATACCCCGTCGACTCCTCCTATACGGTCTATTACTTCTGTCAATTCTTCCTGTGTTCTCGTACGTATCTTTGCCAATCCAATATATTCTCCAGTGACCTCGTATAATTCTACTATTTCTTTGAATTCTCTAAGTTTTTCTAAGACCTCCTTATACTTCTTTGGATCTATTTTAATTAGTGTAAACGCTAATACCTTATAGCCTACTTTAAATGCATCAACGTCAGCGTAGAAACCCCTTAGAATACCTTTTTCTTTTAAACGCCTAACCCTTAAGTATATGGTTGCTTCGCTAACATTGAGCATGCGGGCGATTCTACTATATGGTGTTCGGGCGTCTATTAACAATATCCTTAGTATCTGTTTATCTGTTTCATCGAGTATATAGTAAGACAAACCCGGTCTCCCAGTCAAGTCTTATTTCTCGTACATTGATTATTAAGGGGGTTTAAGCCTAATAGTTCTTAGCCCCGCACAATGCTTGAGAGAATATGGGATTAGAGAAATTATTCACTTAACCCTGGGTGGACTTGTTGGCTAGGCTTAAGCTAACCTATGATCCGAGTGCTACTAAAGCTGTAGAATTGCTTGCGAAGATTGTAGGGTTAGATAAGGTCTCGGAGAATAATGTTAGGGTTATACGTAGTCGTAGAGCTAGGACTAGAGCTTATGCGCGAATATACGGGTTGCCCAGGCCCTTCCAAGTAGGCTTCAATCTTCCACCACTTTACGTGATAGAGCTCGTAGAAGAGAATTTCTCTAGACTAGACTGTAGGGGTAAGATCAAAGTACTTATACATGAGCTACTCCATATTCCATCTACTTTTAGTGGTAGTCTTAGACCTCATAACAACTTGTTTAGGAGCTGGAATATTAGGAGACTCTATAATAGGGTAGTAGAAGCAGGTCTCGTTGAAGAACTGTGTAGCCTACTACGAGACTAGTGTTTGTGCTCATGTGTGCGTGTGATGGCTGTGATCGTGGTCGTGTTTGTGTTTTCTTAGTCCTTCCCTAAGCCTCATTTTCGTTGGAGAAGTCGTCTTGTAGCGAGCATAGGCTGTTATCGTTGTATCCTCTATGTTTTCTTCTGCCCATACTAGTCCATAGTCGTGTCGGCGTAGTAGTTCTGGTAGCATTGATATAATATCTAATGTTCTCGGACCCTTTAATATTATCCTGATTTCATCGTTTGGTTTCAAATTGTTTTTCAACTCGATTAATTCTGCTTCTACTTCTCTTATAGATGACGCCGTTATACTATGCTTTAACTTGCTTGGGGTATACATTTGTATCCTTACCTGGAAACCCTTATTCTCTTCAAGGTTATTATCTAGGGGATATTTAAGGTTATAGTAGTATAATATAGCGTGGCGTAGACTGAGATGAATACAAGAGAACTTGTTTCAAACATATATGTTGAAGCCCTACACGCAAGCCGTATTCTAAGAGAAGTAGTCCATAAGACCCCCTTAGACTTCTCTCGAACCTTCTCTAAACTGACTGGCGGGAAAGTCTACATGAAGCTCGAGAACCTTCAGCGAACCGGGGCCTTCAAGGTACGTGGCGCATATTATAAGATATACAAGTTACCCGAAGAACAGAAGAAGAAAGGTGTTGTAGCTGCATCAGCTG
>JALVFK010000243.1 GCA_027030065.1 Desulfurococcales archaeon
ATGTTTTTCTTGAGTTCTTCGTCTATTTGTGCGGCGTAGGTGTATGCCTTGTCTATTCTTGGTTTGCCATAGGTTTGACAGATCATTGGTAGTTCTACTCTTATTTTTTCTCCTCCTATTTCTTGTTCTTCTTCTACGAGGGCTAGTATTATTGGTGCCCAGATGGTTTGTCCTTGGATGACTATGTTGTTGGTGGGGCTGTTTTTATCTACTAGGATATTGTCTATTATTTCTAATAGTATTTCATAGGAGGCTATCTCCCCTCTCACGCGTGCTCGTTCACGTCTCTTTTTTCTAGGAATACCACTTAGTTTCACGTAGAGTTCGTCTACTTTCCTATCTATTTCCCTATAAACGTCTATTACATCATGTATGACTGATTGTACATCTATTCTCTGGGGTTGTAGGATACGGTTTGTTTCGTCTACGTGTTTCTCAACTATTTTTTCGGGTAATCTGAGTTTGAAGAGAAAGAGTTTTGCGAAGAGGTCTCGAGTCTTCGGGTAGAAGTAGAAGTCGAGATGAGCCTTGTTTACACGTTTTCGTGTTGGATCATGTATTGTTAGCTCTCTTAGCGGTGTCCATACGTGAGTCCAAGCAACTATATTGTAGCCTTTCAAGCATTTATGTAGACAGTATTCGGGTCCCTTGAACTCTAGTTCTTTTGAAGGCTTGAGTACAAGCAAGTATCCAGACCTCACGGGTGGGTTTTATTTAGGTGTCAGATGGTTGATCCTTCTTCACTTTTCTGCTTATTGAGCCTTCATCATCCTCTAGTTTATCCTCTATGCTAGATAATAATCTTCTCGCTACTTTGGTCATGACCTCTAGTCCCCTAGACTTGTAATCTAATACCAGGATTTCTGCTTCCTTGCTAGGGTAGTCGTCTCTATAGTTTCTTAATAGCTCTGATAACTCGTCCTCAACTATTAGGAGTATTGGTTCTACTGGTGATGCCCACTTGTTTTCAGAGTATTTTGCTTTGAGAAGAGTTTCCAGGACTTGTTTATCGCTCGCATTCGCTGGTAGCTGTCTTAGTGCTGCATAATAGTGTCTTATATAATGGGCTATGATTTTGCCTACTGATGTATTGTTTTTCTTTATATTCCATTCTCCAAGTTCACTATTATCTGTCATAACGGTATTTGTTGACTCCTCTACTGTGTAGCCGTGGTCTCTTAGGGTTTTGAATAGTTTGTCTAGGTCTCGTGCATCCATTACTATGATCTTCATATTCTCACTGCCTCCTTTCTAATATGAGGTCTAAGTTATTTTGAGGCTATTATTTTTTCTCCACGGAACATCTTAGCTGATAAAGCTATGAGGGCTAATGAGACTGCTATTATTACTCCAGCGTGTAGTAGTAGTTGTATGGTTTGTCCCTGAATATAATTGTAGATTATCATAGCTGAGTGTGTAAAGGGTACAAGGTATAATGCCAGTACTGTTAGGGCTGGGAGCTTGGGTATATCGACGAATAATACTGCAAAGAATACTAGTGTTGCTGCTGACACAACAGCTGTTGATGATGCTTGTGCTCCCCTAATAGTTTTTGAACGTAGTACGAGGGGTAGGACTATTGATGCTGTGAGTAAGCTTGTGAGGAAGACTACTGTTGAATGGAGTGCTATGAGGCCCGGGTCTACTAGTGGTATGGGAGAGCCGTAGGCTAGAGAGAGCGTGTAAAAGTATCCTATTACTCCTACAATATCTGCTAATGCTGCAAGTGCTCCCAACACTGTTGCTGCGAAGAGTTTGCCGAGGAGTAGTTCCGTCCTCGTTACTGGCGTGGTTAATAGGCTTTCAAGAGTTTTCCTCTCTTTTTCGCCAACTATTGTATCAGACATAAACGATGAGATTGGTGGAGTTACGAAGAGTAAAGCAAACATCAATATTTTTGCCGTATAGGCTCTAAGCTCGTCTAAGAGGCTTGCGGGTTTTCCTCCTATACCAGCATAGGAGGGTTGTGCTATTAGTAGAGGCGACCTTATGGAATCTGGGTTTACGGTTACGTTTGCTAGTATTGCCAGATACTTTATCTTTGCATTACTCAGTATGTTGTTTAACTTATTTACTGCCCCGTAGACTATGTTTAATGCCTCATTACTCTTAGCTGAACCTATCCTTAAGACCACCTTTAATATACCTTGACGGGTTAGACTTGTAGCGTTTTCCACGAAGTCTTCCGATATTATTAGTATTAGGTCGAAGTAGGGGTTTTCTCTAACCGCCTTACTATAATTATAGTATTCTCGTATTGCAATATTCTTTCCCTTAGATTCCTCAAATAATAGCTGGGTTATATTTGAGGCATTGAAGAAGACGTTGCCTATTCTCCCCGTGGAATTGTCTTCTACTACTATGATCAATTGTATGCTTTGCTCCTGACTGAGGCTAAAGGCCATAAACCCTAAGACTGGCAGGATTACTAGTGGTAATAGTATAGTGCTTAGGAGGGTTCTCCAATCTCTTGAGAGGTCTAGAAATTCTTTCCATATAATTGGCTTAATCTTCTTCAACTCTCTCTACTCCTCTTTACAGCGTTTACAAAGGCTTCCTCAAGATTTGAGGCATTGAATTCTTCTACTAGCTCTCTAGGTGTACCCATTGCTATGATCTTACCGCGGTCTATGAATGCTACTCTATCGCAGAG
>JALVFK010000244.1 GCA_027030065.1 Desulfurococcales archaeon
AGCAAGATGTTGGAGGAATAGTATTCGGGTCAATTGGGCTACGACCCCTAAGTTCTCATCCCCCACCCTTCATTATTCGTCTTCCCTACGGCTTCGTGAACGCATATGGTGTTAGGCACGGTTTAAGCAGTGTTGAGGGAGAATTATTAAGAATCATTGATTTAGCTGAGCGCTTCAATTCTAGGGTTATCTGTAGCTGTGTTGAGGAGAGAATTGAAGATATGATAGAGCTGGCACGCAGGCTAGAGGACATGGGTTGCTCTATAGTAGAGTTAAACCTTTCAGCACCAGTAATTAGGGAGGTCTTAGAAAAGGGGTTAAGTGTAGAGGTGCTAGAAGAAATAACTAGACGTGTATCCCGAGAAATACATGTTCCCTTATCCGTTAAGCTATCTCCTCTAATACTTGATCCCGCATTATTCACTAGACGCCTCTACGAGTCTGGAGCAAGAATAATACACTTATCCAACGCGTTAAGCCCCGCTCTCGTACTAGATTATAGAACTGGTAGACCAGTACTAAAAACAAGCAATGGACTAGGAGCACTAAGCGGGCCAGCCATAAAACCCATAGCATTAGCTAAAGTCTACCTAGCAGCTAAGGATAACCCATCCATACCAATAATAGGGACGGGAGGCGTTAGCACGTGGAAAGACCTAGTAGAAATGATTCTAACTGGTGCATGGGCGGTAGGAATACATAGCACAATATACCTACACGGCATAAAAATAGTCAAAGAACTACTCAAAGGGCTCACCAAATATCTCATCGAGAAAGGATACAGTAATGTGAACCAGATAAGAGGGCTCTCATATAAGAACAAGTAGACACAGGGATCAAAGATGGCTAAGAAGAAATGTAGTCTAGAATCCTTATTAGAAAAACTATTTAATCTAGCCTTTGACGTGTTAGAATGTGAACGAGGGGTTCGCCGCCGTAGCTCAGCCTGGTTGGAGCGCCGCCCTGGTAAGGCGGAGGTCCCGGGTTCGAATCCCGGCGGCGGCTCCATTGTCTTCTAATATTTTCTCATTCTTGTAGTTGTTTCTATATATTATGATGGTTTCTTTATTCTATTCCTATTTGGGTTTGTGTATTTTAGTTTAGTAGTGGGTGTATCGGTTTCCGTTATATTTATATTTTCGATATATCTGTTTTCGATATAGTGTTGCTTGGTGTAGAGTATGGTTCCAGAGCAACATGAGAGTAGGAGTGAGAGGGAGAGTCCTCATAGAGGGTTGCTTGGTTTCTTAGTACTCGTTAGTCTTGTTGAAGGCGATGCCCACGGCTATGAGGTTATGAGGAGAATTGAGAGGATTACTGGTGGTTTATGGAGACCTGCTCCCGGTTCCTTGTATCCGGTTATTGATTCTTTAGAGAAGGAGGGTTTGATTGAATGTATGGTTAGGGAGGTTAGAGGGAAGGCTCGGAGAGTTTGTAGGCTTACTGATGATGGCTGGAGTATGTTGATTGATCTTTTGGAGAAAAAGATTGTAGCGTATATTTCTATTCTAGATCATATGTTGAAGGCGTTGGGTAAAGCTACTAGTGTCTTAGGCATAGAGAGAACAGAGGCTATCTATTCGAGGTCTGTGAGTGAGCTAAGGAATGTGTGTAATAGGTATTGTAGAGAAAGGTGATGTTGCATGAGTAAGAATCCTCACAGCGATATGATGAAGTATAGGGAGCGTATTATTGGCGGCTCTATTATTCGAACCACACTATGGCTGGCCTGGCCTATAATACTAGGCAATATTATAAACATTTCATATAATCTCGTGGACACATTCTGGCTGGGAAAACTAGGCAAGGCGTCTCTAGCAGCACCTACTGTTAGCTGGCCCCTAATAATGCTGTTCTACTCTATAGGTATGGGATTTAGCTTTGCCGGTATAACTCTGGTATCACAGTATGTTGGAGCGGGAGAATACCGTTTAGCTAGTCGGAGTGCTGGGCACCTCTTAGGTTTCATGCTCTTCCTTTCCCTCATACTATCTGGTACAGGGTTTAGCCTATCGCCAATAATCCTTAAGTTAATGGGTGTTCCTCGAGATGTCCTTCCTCTAGCCATCAATTATATTAGTATAATATTTGCTGGTATACCAATAGCATTTCTAGGTTTCGGGTTCAATGCTATTCTCAGCGGTATAGGAGATACTCGTACACCAACAATTCTCGGAGCAATATCATCGGGTATAAATGTGGTTTTAGACCCATTATTCATCTTTGGCTGGTACGGATTCCCAGAACTAGGAGTGGTTGGTGCAGCAGTAGCAACAGTGATTTCAAGGGCTCTCCTCTCAGTTATAGGCCTAGTTCTCCTAGCACGTGGATTCCGAGGGCTTAAGCTTTATCCAAGAGACTTAATATTTGAGTCATGGTGGCTTAAGAAGGTCATAGTGATAGGGACTCCTATATCGATTCAGCAATCAGCTAATTCTTTAGGCTTTGTAGTCATGATGGGCCTTGTATCCCGTCTCGGCACGGCCATCATAGCAACTTATGGTATTGGTATAAGAATCATTGACATAATACAAGCGTTCACCTGGGGTATAATGCGTGCAACATCAGTTATGATAGGACAAAATATTGGTGCTGAGAAATACGATAGAGCTGAAAAGATAGCCTACGAGAACATGAAACTTATGTTCACAATTCTAAGCCTAGGCGCACTCATCATATTCTTGTTTAGAGCACACTTGTTCCAAGTCTTTATAAATGATCCACAAGTAATAGAGGAGGGTTCAAGGTTTCTAGCAATATTTCTTCCATCAATACCCTTCTTCGGGATATTCTTCATAGTCGGGGCAGTAGCTAGGGGTTCTGGTCATAACTTAGCGTTCACAATAATATCTATCATAAGATTATGGGTTCTAAGAATAGGTCTAACATATGTTTTCTCAATCTTAATGGGAATGGGTTCTACTGGCGTATGGGTGGCAATGACTATAAGCAATATTGGGGCCGGACTCTTAGCCTTAGCTTGGGTTAGAATGGGTACTTGGAAGAAGAGAGTAATAGAACTACCCCATAGAAGAATGTCTGTTGCACCATTAAAAATAGATGAAGAAAAGATAGGCGATGGAAAGTAGATTAATATAGATTTTAACTATTTTTTATTAGATCTAAGACTTGTTTTACAGCATCATCTATAGTGGTATAAGGTTTAACGAATACAGGTATTATGCCCTGGCTTTCAAGAAACTCTCTACTACGTGGCCCCATTGCGGTTGATACGAAATATTTGCAGTTCCATGGCTTTAATAGTTCAAGTATTTTTCTAGCCTTACGGGGATCGTTATGTTGGTGTTCCTCCTCTTCCTCCTTTACAGTATTTTCTACTTCTCCCATCTTTACAAGTTTTCCTTCCTTCTCATCGTACTTGTATAGTAGGTATTTTTCAGCGTCTCCAAAGTGGCCTAGTTTAACTGTTTTTCCATCATCTGTTGCAATAGCGATACATAGCATTAAAGCTATCACCTAGTAGTATTTTCCTCGTCTAAAAGTTAATTAACCTCCATTATAGCTCTACACACAGTCTAAAACACTAATGTTATGCGGAGAGTATTAATGGGCGAATACTGGCTCGTCGATCTTCACGCGCATACCATTTGCTCCGACGGCTTAATGACTATTAGAGAACTATTACTAGCTGCCAAGAGAAGAGGGCTTTCAGGTATAGCTATAACAGATCACGATACTACAAGATGTGTTAAGAAGGCATTGAGCTTAGCAAGAGAAATTGACATTATTGTAGTGCCGGGGATAGAGGTTTCAACACGTGAAGCTCATCTCCTATTATACGGCATTGTAGAAGAGCTACCAGAAAAATATAGGTCTAAGCCTAGTATACTTGAAGTACTCGATTATGCTAGAGGAAATAATTATTTTTCGTCAATAGCGCATCCCTTTGGTAGGATCCTTAAACCATACCCTGTGGTTCATCTTAGAGAAGCATTATTGAAGGCTGATGGTATTGAGGTGATTAATGGGAGAACACCGTCGAGAAGTAATGAAAAAGCGATAAGACTAGCATTAAGATACAATAAGATACCTACAGCTGGAAGCGATGCACATATACCAGAAGAAGTTGGCTCAGCTAAGATACTATTAAAAGAACCAGTAGAAAATTATTCGCAAATAATAGAACAATTATATAAAAACAATCATATAGTTTATGGTGGTAGGAGTCTAAGACAAATAATTTCATCAATACTTAAGAAGCGTTTAAGGAGATTACTTCGGGGAAAACTAATGAGGAAACAACACCTTGAGAAACAATGAGTCTAGAGAAATAATAGTGTCTGAGAAAGTATTTTTCTCAATAATAGTATTTATAATAGTGGCAGTAATCGGAGTAGTCTTAAACCCCTTGTTTGGGGTCTATGGTATAATTATTGGTGCTTTTCTAACCTGGGTTATGGCATCATATCTCTATGCAATATATGGTTCTAGTATGTTGGATTCCTTAAAGTCGAAGATGCTATTGTTTATGCCAACAGCGATATATGTTGTATTGGTTCTAATGTTTTTCTCGGGAACTGAAACTTTTACGCAAGCTATATCACAAGTTCTTGACTCAATTTCGATGACCGTAATATTGTATTTGTTCTTGCACATATTGATGGAATATTACAAGGCTAAGGGCACCATATAATCACTTATGATAGATTTTAAAAATATACCTTTAAGCACCTCCAGTGTTTACGCTCTGGATAAAAATACTACGACTTGGTAAACTAGTGCACCAGGGTGGTTAAATCTAATTGTATGAGCAACAGCTTATAAGAAAAAGAAGGAAAAAACCTAAAATGATTAAAACGGGTATAGCATTTCCATACAACGTTCTAATGGAGCTTGATGAAGTTATAAGAAAACTAGGAGTACCAAACAGGAGCAAAGCAGTTGTAGAAGCAACTATGAGATACATAGCCGACAACGTATGGGTTTACGAGGACGGCATAGTGGTGGGTGCACTCAGCATAATATATGATGACTCTAAGAAAAATATTCAAGCAAAACTTCTAGAGATAAAGAACACGTATTCACACAACATAAATGCTGCTATAAATCTATCAATAGATGACGACAAATTAATAGATGTATGGATTGTTAAAGGACCAGTAAAAATAGTAAAAAGACTAATAGAATCTATAGAGAGGATAAATGGAGTATATACTCTACGTGCAATGATAATCCATAAGCCTCCTACAAACTCTAAATGAAAAATAAATTATATGTGATACATTTATAGTAAAATTATTGTTGCTTATCCAAGTACAAGTACTCTATAATCAGTACTCATAATATTGACTTATAGACCCCCTTATGCAATAGTAGACTATTGTAGATTACAACTAGTATAGAATAGGTGAGGTATCATAGCGAAAATAATAGACGCCTACACCGAGTTAAACCGTATATTGAGAAAGCAAGGCTATCATATCATAGGGCTACATAGTGCAGTCAAAAAATGTCATTGGACGCATGCCGCTCTAGTTGAACGCAGGTTCTGCTACAAGTGTAAGTTCTATGGAATAGAAAGTCATAGATGCATACAGATGACCCCGACGACTCTCTGGTGTTGGAACCGTTGCCTCCATTGTTGGAGAATGAGGCCTAAGGACCGTGGTCTAGAATGGGATGATACAAGACTGCCTAGAGTAGATGACCCGGAGTTCATAGCTGATCAGTCAATAAAGGAGTTCAAGCGCATAATATCGGGTTATAAGGGAAGACCCGGTGTCGACCCCCGAATGGTTGAGGAGGCATTGAATCCTAAACACGTAGCTATAAGTTTGAGTGGAGAGCCAACACTCTATCCGAGGCTAGGCGAGCTAATAGAAATATATCACCGGAAAGGACTATCAACATTTCTAGTGACACGCGGTATAAGACCCGATGTCCTAGAAGGACTTGAGGAAGAGCCAAGCCAGCTCTACGTTTCCCTTGAGGCTTGGAACGAGAAAATGTATGAGAAATTAAATGAACCCCTAGTCCCTAATGCTTGGAACCTAACGCTTAAAACACTAGAACTACTACCATCCTTTAAGTCTCCGACAGTTATCAGAATCACGTTAATGAAAGGAATAAATATGTCGCCGCGTGACGCTGAGGGCTTTGCTAAGCTATTGGAGAAAGCTAATCCAACCTATATCGAGGTTAAAGCATATATGTATGTGGGTGCGTCGAGAGAGCGTTTAAGACCGGAAAATATGCCTAGGCATAGCGAGGTAAGAGAGTTTGCTAGAATATTATCAGAGAAAATAGGTTACCCTATAGTATCAGAGAGTATTCCAAGTAGAGTAGTATTATTGAGCCGACTCAAAAAACCTATAAGACATGGAAAAGGATGCCCGGAAGGCTGGAAGACCAAGGAGATAGGTGACGAGTATAGTGGTGAGTATGGCAAGTACCTAAACGATACTGGATAAAATAAGGTATAAGCTCCGAAACACCCTATATAGATGGAGAACGAGGATGGGAGAACTCTATAAGCCAGGTTTTAAGCTGGGTAGAGATCTAGCTACACTTGTACCAGCAGAAGAAGTAATAGAGAGGATATTAGCAAATAGGAGAATCTACGAGAACAAGATTATATTAAAATGTAAGCTATGTGGAAAAATATTCACCGATCCAATGGATGCTCTACTCCACCAATACGAGCATTGGAGAAAGAACGAGGACGCTTGCTTCATAATAGAGTTGCCAGGGGTTACGAGATACGAGTAAATTGTTGAAAGGAGAATACTAATGGGCGAGTCTGATAGGAATCTATTCTTAGCACTAGTGATCCTTATAGTAATTGCAGCAAGCATAGTATCATCATATTTTGGCAGTATTAATGCGTTATCCGAGACTACTTACCGTAAACTCCTCATAAAATCCCTAGTAAATGAGATAAAAGATACCGTGGCAAAGATTCGCGGATTAGAGTTCCCAAATAATACTACGGTAATGATAATCAATATTAGCTGGGTTCTCAAACACTGGGGTCCTCCTCCGAAACCATCTCCACAGGTTCTTATTAGAGAAAGAGTATATAAGATGAGCTTCCTCGTACCCCCCAGCTTCAGCTTACTCGCTGGACAAAAACAGTGGACGGTATCATTTATGGCAGCTACAGCTGGTTACACACTATACATTGTCGAAGAAAACTTCAATCCATACGACCCAGTAGCAAAGAGGGCAATAGCCCACGAGCTAACACACATACTCCAATACAAGTACTTTCACCCCCAATACCCAGCAACGACAGATGGGGGACTAGCCATGAGAGCACTAGTAGAGGGAGACGCAGACTTCGTAGCAGACATGTACTGCAATCTAACCGGGATAAAACCTAGAGGCCCCCTACCAATACCAGTAGACCACCCATACATAGCACTCCAATCCTTCCCCTACATATACGGTGAAAAATTCGTAAGCTACCTCTACCATAAAGCAAACAACATGTGGATCCTAGTCAACCAAGCATACAAGAACCCACCGAGGAGCACAGAACAAGTAATGCATCCAGAAAAATACCTAGCCCACGAAAACCCAGTAAATGTAACCCTAATAGTAAATGAAACCGGGAAACCAGTATACACCGATGTAATGGGAGAATACTACATACTACTAGTCCTAGCACCAAAAATAGGACTAGACCAAGCAAAGAAAGCAGCAGAAGGATGGGGAGGAGACCTACTAGCACTATTCCACAACAACAAAACAAACACATGGACACTCTACTGGAACACAACATGGGATGCAATAGAAGACGCAAAAGAATACTACAATACAATAATACAAGCCCTAATAAAAACCGGAGGAACAATAATAACCCAACAACAAGACAAGACAACAATAAAAATATACAACTACACCACAACAATAACTCTCTACAAAAACAATGTTCTACTAGAAACACATACAACAAAACAGTAAACCAAAATAACCACAAACCCACCAAAAACAAACAGCACACACGGCTAGGCACAAAGCCGGGGTCGCCTAGCCTGGTAGGGCGCCGGCCTGCTAAGCCGGTGGGGCGTGGCCCCACGCGGGTTCAAATCCCGCCCCCGGCGCCATTCCTCAATTAAATGAATATTTTATGTCCTTCACAAATTATGATGTATTACAATGTTTATGGAGTTTTCAGAACTTTTGTCTTATATACTGCTATGTACATATAGTACCTCTTGGTGTATGTTATGCCTACCGAGTTATTATATCAAAAAGATAGTTATTTGAAAGAATTCGAGGCATTTGTAAAGAGAGTTGATGGTGAAAAGATAGTTCTTGATCGAACAGTCTTCAATCCCCGTAGTGGTGGGCTAGATCATGATACTGGCGTGTTACTGAAAGATGGTAATGAATACAAGGTTGTACGGGTATTACTTGACAAGGAGACTGGCGATGTTATTCATTTTCTTGAGGTAAGTGATCATGATCTTAGAGAAGGAGATAAGGTTAAGGGTATTATTGACTGGGATAGAAGATACCGTATAATGAGAATGCATACTGCTGCACATATATTGGCCGCTATAATGTATAGAGACTATAATGCTCTAATAACTGGCGGTCATGTCGGTGTCGAGAAATCTTATGACGACTATAGTTTATCCGAGTTTAATCCCGAAATATTTCGTGAAGCAATACGTAAAGCCAACGAGGTAGTAAAACAAGGGATAGAGGTAAAGATATACTGGTTGAGGAGAGAAGAAGCACTAAAAATACCTGGTATAGTAAAGCTGGCCTCACGCATGCCTCCAGACGTAGAATATCTAAGGATAGTGGAGATTCCGGGTATAGACATACAAGCCGATGGAGGACCCCACGTAAAGAATACCAGAGAGATAGGAGAAATAGTGTTCCTAAAAGCCGAGAATAAGGGTAGAAGGAGAAAGAGGTTATACTATACCGTCAAGCCGTAGGAAATATTAGGATTCTCTAAATACGTGTTACAGTACTACGTGTTTTCCTTTATAATTTGTTTGAAAACGCTATCATGTCTCCCAAATATCTCATATATATTGTTCTCGTAACGTTCGTGGAATCCCGTTAGTGTTTTGTATATGTTTTCAGCGGCTTCGCCTTTGAATGGTATGTCTAGGGGGCTAGGTTCATAGTAGTCCATTCCTTTTATGAGCGAGGTTGCGAAATACCATAGTGTTTTTCTTATTTTTCTACCCTTTATCTTCTTCTTATCGGAACCCATGCTTCTGAAGCTACAGTGTAGTACGTATATGCTTTGTATTTCTACTCCTTTCCTAAGTAAGTCTATGCGGCTCGGGTATAGCTTGTTTAAGTCTACTACATGGTATCCGTGTCGTGTTTTCTCATGTACCGGTAAGTCTATGTTGTAGAGCTTCTTTATCTCTGGGTCATATACTAAGATGCTTGTCCCTCCAACGATTCTAAGGGTGTTTGCATCGATTAGCGTGTTTTCCGTTGAGAGAGGTATTAAGCCTTGGCTAGCCGCTATGGCTGTAAGAGTACTTTTCCCCGAGTGCTGGTATCCTAGCAATAGTACTGCCCTATTGTTTGGTAGTAGGAATGATACAGTATCGGTGAATATTATTGTCCCCTTTCGGGCTAGTGCTCGTGCAAAGGCTTGAAGCGTGAAGAAGAAAGGAGCCTCATTTGTATATGCTCCTGGAAGACTACTTAATATGATGTATTCGTCTGGGATATTATTGTTATTATATTTTGTCGATACTACTTTGAAGCTGTTCTCAATCCATTTCCAATATACTTTTGCGCCTATCCAGGAGCTACAATTACCTTCCCCTATGGTGTAGTCTGGTATGTATCTTCTAGCAAAAGTAGATGAAAAGGGCTCTACAAGACGTTCAATTTCCTCATTGATAAACAATACCCCGATATCTCGCATCGTTAAGCAAAGCTTGTCCATTAGTCTTATCCCTTCCTCAATAATCTTTCCACTATCAACTAAACTGTTTAGAGGTAAATAAAACTAGAGAACAAGGACCCTTTGTTAAAAATATTAATCTTGGTGTAATTTGATCTCGGAGTAATTTATACTCAAAACATGTAGTCGGCTGGATACTGATTTAACGCCATGTAATAATCTTTAAGGCTACTTGGAATATTATTGTAACTATGATTACTATTAGTGTTATAGCTTTGTACTCGGGTACGGGTATGACAGCTGGCTTAACCAGTATTGATATAGGACTGTTATGTACTACTTTAACACCTAGTACTGTATAATTGTCTGTAATATTTAGTATCTGGTATCCTTCATCGACTTGTGTTAGATTGTCTGTTAATTCTAGTGATGTATTGTTCTTGTAGACTTCCACTTCGTTGGTAAAGGGCACGTATAATATGTAAGTTTCTGTTGAGGGTGGAGCATCCGCTATATACTCTATTCCATAAGATAGTATGGTTATTTTAGTTATTACACCAGTATAGCTTATCCATGCGGAAACATCATCGTATATTGATGGTCTATAAATAGTAGTTGGTGCTACAGTTGTGGTTAAGACTGCATCCTCGCTCCAATCTGAGAGAACAGTTGTAAATACTATCTTACTCTTATTATCTATTACATATATTGAAGGTATGGATGCTTCAAGCACTGTTATACTGCTACTAATATTCTTGATAACACTTTCAGGATAGGCTATTTCTCTCCACGACCATGTAGATCCATTACCAGTATACTCAAATAATGCAGTATAGCCGTTGCGATAAGCTTCAATCATATATTCTGCTCCGACTTCATGTACTCGGTACCCTGTTAGGCTGTCATCGTCTTTATCAATATATATTCTATATGCACATGATCCCGTATAACCTTGATTCCATGAAGCATTTATTATGAAATAATACTTATCTGGTCCCAGTAAATTACCAGCATTAATAATTGTTGAGTAATCTCC
Source organism: Desulfurococcales archaeon (assembly GCA_027030065.1). GTDB lineage: Archaea > Thermoproteota > Thermoprotei_A > Sulfolobales > WANQ01 > JALWGO01. Next base: position 10,890 of record JALVFK010000244.1, read on the forward strand.
GCTTACTCCATTAATATTATTATATAGCGTATCATAGTTGCCGTCAACTACTGGGTGCTCTGTCTCATTAAAAGGTAGCCTTAGTTGAGGACTAGTTGGATTAAGAACTACTTCTACTTCACCGCTAGTAAATATTCTTTGGAGAGTTTCTGAGGTATTATCTACTACCTCACTTGTTACTGGTAAGCCTACCTCGTATACAATAGGCGGTTTTATGCTTCCTCCGTTAGAATATATGTAGTAATCGGCAAAACTCCATCCAGCCAGGCCTAAGACACGTGCAGCATAGTATGCTAGTGTAATATTCTCCCATATGCTCGGATCATCGAAGCTTAAAGCTATGGTTTTATTTAGCAATCCTTTCTCCTTTAAGTACTTATATTTTGCTATACCGTTAACCCACTCGTAGGGATTGCTACTCGTAGTATTGAAGAAATAAGGATCTATTTCATAGAGATTGGAAGTCATATTGTATATAGTTACAAAGTCCTCCCATAAATAATAGTCTCCTAGCTCTGCATAAGCTCTAACACCATTAATAAATGCCTTCAATCCCAGGTTATGTGTGTATTCTACTATCTCTCGGAGTCCAGCACTAAAATTCAGTAAGTAGGGATTGCTGGGATCAGTTATGCCAAAGTATCCAGGATCGCATTCATCAAGAAATACCCCATTAATTATCAGCGTATTATTTACTCTAGCGTTACTATAATACCAGTATATGAGCCCTTCAATATATCTTACCCAATTATCTGTGCATTCATTCAAGTCATCTAAACTACAACTACTGTTTTCAACAACCATTTCTTTAAACGATGTCCCGAGACCTACAGGATTTTCTCCATCATGTATGTACCCAAATGTTTTAACACCACGATTATAAAGTAATGTAACTGTCCTATTCCAATGATTAGGTATAGTAGCGGTAGCTGAGAACACTAATATGTCAAAATCTAAGTCCGGTAAATTAGACGTGTTTAACCATCCATAATAGAATACTACGCGTTTAAAACCACTGGCATTACTATCTATTATAGGTGCATCATTGATATAAGAAGCCTCAGCAATAAGTATAATAGTGTTTAGGACAATAACAATTAGAAAAATGTGCGAGATAAAGGAGATATATCTATCCAACGCGGAGCCACCATGTATTTCTGTACTCCTGATCTCTTAGGAGGATTTTATAAATGCAAGTGAAAATAAGTTATTCGCTATCAGGCTTACATGAAATTATGATTTAGTAGAAAGTAGTTAAAATTCTTACTCATATCGTAGTGCTACTGCTGGCGGTATTTTTGCAGCCTTATATGCTGGAAATAATCCTCCCAAGATTCCTACCAATACTACTATTCCAACAGTATTGATTATGAGTTCTGAGGATATAGCGGGTGGTGCGCTTATTACTATAGTTGATGTGCCCGCGTGTATTACGAAGCCCTTAGATGCTAGAATGTATGCTCCTATAGCTCCTAGGCTTATGCCTATGGCTCCGCCTATAAGGCTCATAACCAGGCTTTCTGAAAGTATCATGAACAGTACCTGGTTATTTGTAAAGCCTACAGCTTTCATAACACCTATTTCTCTTATCCTCTCAATAACTGACGTTATCATGGTTGCGGCCACGCCCGCGACAGCTACTGCAAAGGCTGCTAGGCTTGTAGAGAAAGTAATAAAATCCATTGCACCAGTAATAGAATTTATTACTTTGGCTATTCCCTGGAAAGATATCACGTCCACGTTTCTATGATACATGTTCCTAATTTTCTCTTCAATGCTTAGAACAAGTCTGCTATTGTTTACTAATACAAGTATACCCGACCAATCTTTCATTCCAAGAAGCTTCTTCCCAGCATCTGTGCTTAGAAAAACTGTTTGGTCCGGACTCAAGAAGAAGGCTCCACCGAACTTATCAAGTATAGCGGATACTAGTACGTTCACGTGCTTGATGCGTACCTTGCCTCCAGGCTCCAACTGATATATGGTGAGGGTTATCGTATCACCTACATAGTATACCTGTCTCCCATTATCATCAAAGGCTATATCGTGTCCTATAACAGCTTTCACTACCTCGCTTTGTGAAGGTATAGTTCCCTCCAATACCTTTATACCTGATATAGCCTCGAAGATGACATCGATGGATACTGCGTAGACTATCACGTCTTTTTTATTGTTTCCTACTTTAACTTCTGCTTGCGTCATATAGTATGGTTCAACACGTTTCACACCCGGGATCTGCTTTAACGTATCAATATCTTTATCGGTTAGCTTGTAGTTTTCTGTTGACTGGATTATGATCAGGTTTTGTCCTAGAGCTTCTAGCTGGCTTGTAACATAGTTAGAGTATCCTCTTACTACACTAGACATCGTTATGAGCGCTAGGGGGCCTATAGCTATACCTATAATAGTTAATATTGCTCTCAACTTCCTCTCCGATAACGTCTTCGTAGCCATCCTTAAGGCGTCTAATACGAATGATATGTTCAAGGAATGGTCTCCTCAATCTCATGAGTGTGTTTCTTAAAATATCTGTATATCATGAAGGCTACTATAGCTAGAAATGCTGCTACCACGCCTATAACAGCTATATGGGTTGACGTCATGATCCCAGTAGTAGCTGTTGTTGTAGTAGTTACATTTAATTCTATTGTAGTGACTGATAGGTTCTCGGCAGTTATGTGTTGTACGTTGTATTCATCACGGTAGAGTGCTTCAACTCTAACGCTACCAACAGATTTTTCGAGTTGTAATTCAACTCGAAAGGCTGACTCTGAGGCGGGGTCAATATCACCTATAAAGCTACTTGCAACATGGTTTCCTGCTATTACTCTAACCTCCACGCTTCGGGCACTTGATAAACCGTAGTTTATTAGTGTTCCACTAACAACTAGTATTCCTCCCCTTTGCTCGGCTTTTACGTCCTTAGCGAATCTTACATCTATGAACGGCTCTAGTAGTACGGTTGTCGAAGTATTCAACATGTACTGATGTCCTGTTGCATCGCGATATAAGATGGCTAGCATTATTGGAAGCGATGAGTATTGTACCGCTGTTCCACCAGCACCATAGCTTACACTCATTGGATTATATCGGAGCTCGAAGGAGACGTTTACGGGTTCACCGGGTAGTAATTTATCAATATACTTGGTGGCATCAGCTGGTAGTGCTAGAGGTGACTTGGGGATAAAGTATACGTACACATTATATACTGGTGCGCTACCCCTATTAACTAACTCTATTGTTAGATTACTAGTACCATTGATTACTCGTATATAGCTAGGAGTATTTACTTCAATTATCTTGGCTGAACCCAGTATCCTTAACGGTAATGTAAAGTTCACTCTCCTAACATTACCCCAGTGGTCAACAAAGTTTAACGTTATATTAGCATAATATACTCCAGTCCTCTTCACAAGAATGTTTAATGGTATTGTGAACGACAATATATTGCCCTTGCTAAAGCTCTGGGAGACAACTTGTCCACTGGTTTGCTGTAAACCCGTGAGAACCGATAGTATCTCTTGAACATTGGGCTGACTAGTAGCTGTAGCTCTTCCTTGCCCTAATAGAGGGGTTATTCCAACCTCTATAGTACTTGGAGCCAATTTTACTCTTGTGTCATTGTTTATTGAACAATAGATGCCTGGTGGTAACTGTACTTCTAGTATGGGGCCATTTATGTTTGGTATACTATTATCTCTAATTCTAATTCTAAGTGTTACTCCATAGCTTCCGAGTTCTGGTGAACCACTAACCCACGTAGGATCAAGTAATGTTAGAGCATTCTTGAGGTTATTTACAATAATGTCTACAGTGTGTTCTTCGTGGGCTCTTAGTCTAGGACCACCTGCGTCAACTACATAGTCTACTAACAACTTAGCCTTATAGATTCCTGGCTCCACGTCTCCAACATTAATTGTGAAAGACGCCGTGAAGCTTGCAAGAGACTGTATAGGTCCAGCTATATAGGTTAAATTCTTGCCATAGACCTCCTTGAAACCATCGGGCAATACTAGTTGTAGAGTTATCCCGCTCACTTGATAGGGCCAACGATTGCTTAGGGTTACCTGGAAGGTAGCATTCTCTGTATATGGGTATACGGGCCAGTTATTAGACCATCCATATCCTACTATTTCTAAACCCTTACCACCGGCGTACTCTTCTATTCTTAAACTTACTGGGTATTGAAGCTTGTAGTCGAAGTGGGCTCCATAAACTGTAAACAAGTATTCAACTATTACGTTGAAGTAGACTACTCCATTGCTAGCATTACCTAAATCTATGTGGAAAACTGAAGTACATGTACCAGCAGAGGGAATTGTTCCACAATAACTAGTATTAGATAATGTCTTCACCGAACTGTTTAATGGAATTATCTTAACTAGTACTCCACTAGCACTATAACGGTCTGGATTGTAGACTATTACAGTTAAAGGTGCATTTCTATCCCCCCCAAAAACTGTTATCGGGGTCTGTGTACCCCAATACCATTCTACGGGTTTAATCCTTGGCAAGTATTCATTGATATCCTTAACTGGTACGTTAAAGGATATTTTCTGTCTATGTATGCTTGTAGCAGTATTTGAGCGAACAATGTATTCTAGTGAGAGGTTTATAGGATATAATCCGAGTTCAATGTTTCCGAGGTCAACGTGAATGTTAATCGTACATGAGCTTCCACCGCCTACTCCATTCAAACATGTTCCATCTACTCCTCTTAATGTAAAGCCTCTCGGCAAGTTGACATTTACATTAACTGATGACAGTGCTTCGGGTCTTGTATTAGTTAATGTAACAGCTATTACCATGTTATTCGATGTCGGGAGAAGAGGAGCATACTGTCCCTGATAGATTGTTTCAACTCTAGATAATGCTAGGAAGTCTTCCTCGGATGAGGTGTTCAAGGTCACGTTAAAGGACTTATGAACCCTATAGTAGCTTTCACCTAAACGTATTGTGGAATATACTTCTACCTTAAAGGTGATAGTACTGCTTGTTCTCTCTAAATCAATACCGTTTATCGTTGCTGATAGGATATCACCATAGTTAATGGGCCCCGATAATACTTGTACTGAATAGTTTCTTCCATTGCTAAACATTACTTGTTTTGTCTCCGAGTAAACTATGATTACTGTATTGCTTATCTGGTCTGCGTGTAGGCTTTGGAGCAGTAGTCTCATAGAAGCGCTGAATGTTTCGTTAGAGATCCTAGGGGTATTCCATGAAGCATCTACTAATGTGAGGTTAAGTTTGGGCTCCACGACTCGGAGTATTATTGTATAATTTTCTTTTATCCATGTGGTAGTGCCTTGATCGCTAACAAGTATGTTTAATGTTAATGGAAGGACTATTAATCCAGGGCTACTAGTTGTTATGTTTAATGCTGGTGTCTCTATTCTAAATGTTTGCCCATATCCATAGTTACCCGTTAACGTTACATTTAATTCTCTCTTATTATTCAGTGATGATAGCTGAGGCGGTAAATATACTGTAGCGACAACGCTCTGAATGGTAACAGGCTTTGAAACTAAGAACTCTGTATATGCTCTAACATTATATGATGTCACATATGCTCTCCCATTGCTCCATCCAGAATCTACTACCTCTATTACTGGCTTCTCTAGTGAGGAAACGTTTATTAGGACTGGTAGAGTCTCATTGAATTCCCTAAAAGAGTTATCGGTATCAGTTATCACGCCAGTTATAATTATCTTGGCCTCATATAGGCCGGGCTTCAAGTCTTTATCTATGTTTATTCCATTGAAAGCTATGGTTGTTTCAACACCATTCGGTAACCTAGTATTAGTCGCTACTAGTTCTCTTGGACTAAATCCCTTAGGAAGCACGAGTCTTATTGTAGAGCTGGTTACATCTACTACGTCATTGTTCAATAATACTATGTTAAGAGTTTTTGATGCAGCTCCAGGATAAGCTCTATTGTTGTTCCAGTAGGCTCCAATAACTCTAATGTCGGGTTTCCTGGCTTTTACTGTTAAGTTGAACTCGTATTCTTGTATGGACCAGAACTCGGCTCCATTATCGGAGCCAAAGATTATTAGGGTAAGTTTTACTTTTATCGTGCTGCTTGTGTTTAATACAATATCGTTCGATCTTATTGTAAAGTAGTCGCCATAGTTTATTGGCCCCTGAATAATAGTTATGCTCGTGGTAGAACCATTAGCAAACGTTGTGTTAGGTGATTCTAGGCTTATTATTGCTGTTATTGAGTTTATAGTCTTAGTATCCTTGCTCTGTAAGGTAAAGTAGAGTTTTGTAAGCCTAGTATTATTTGATGGCATTAGGGATGTGAGCCCATAGTCTATGAACTCTACTAGTACCTTTGGCGCTGATGAAACCATCACGCTGAAGCTTGTCGAGGTATTAGTATCATAGGTTACACCGTCATCTGTTCTAGCAGTTAAGATGGCATCTATGTGGACGGGGTATAGAGCATTTGGTGTAGCGTTAGGCAATATGTCAATATTGTTTAATGTTATCGTAACCCTATCATTCTTATTCAATGTACCTATGTCTTGGCGAACCGTTAATGGTCGTTCAACTAGTTTTTGGGGTAGAGATATCTTTAGATGACCGTTTATTATTGACGCATTACCCTTATTCTCTAAAACTATGTTAAGTGATACACCAGCACTTCCGGGATACGCGTCTGGACTCCAGTAATAGTCTACTACATCTAATTTAATATTTGGATAAGGTGAAACAGTTATGTTAATTCCCGAAAGGTATTCTGTCGAAGAAGCTATAGAGCCATTTTCAACCGTATTATAAGTTATCCTTATCTTAAAATTATAGATACCTGGTGTAGTGTTATCGAGGACATTTATATAATACTTGAATATGACTACGTCACCATTAACTACCGTCTCGTATACTGTATTATTTGCATCATATGCTGGAGAACAAGAAGTATGGCCTCGGGCAACAGTAAAGCCCTCGGGCATTACTAGACATCCAGTTACATCCTGTATAGTATTTAGTCCTACGTACTTGGTCTCAACTACTAGTTCTACATTCTTGCTTCCAGGATAGATGGTGTTAGTATTTGCTGAGGACTTATAGGAATAAGATTTTAAGCGAAACGATTGTGAATTTGCTACTATAGATGAAAGAGGTGCGAGTACACTAAGCAGCATGAGTACTAATATTAACATGGAGGCTCTAGTCATGTAGGTCTCCTCATAGGATTTGTTTTTCTAGAGTTGTATCTACAGATATAGTTTATAAGTCTTACCTAACCGTACTTATAATACATTTCTCGGGATCCGGGTCAACAACCCTAATTATAACACCATCACGTAGCAAGTATATTTTCCTAGTACAATTAGCTATCTCAGGATCATGAGTTACAATAATAATGGTTTGACCTTGCTCATTTAGTTTGAGGAAAGTTTCCATGACTGTTTTAGCAGATGCTCGATCAAGATTGCCCGTAGGTTCGTCAGCCAATATTATCTCCGGTGAACCCACAATAGCTCTAGCAATAGCAACACGCTGCTGCTGGCCGCCCGAAAGCTGATTAGGTCTCTTCTTAAGCCATGATTTATCACCACCAGCAGCCAATAATGCCTTTATAGCTATAGGTATTCTCTTAGCACGAGGAATACCCCGGGCTATCAGCGGTAATTCAATATTCTCTAAAACAGTTAACCTATTTATCAAGTTGAATTGCTGGAAGACAAATCCTATTTTACGGTTACGTATGTATGCTAGTTTCTTATCGTTGAGTTTAGAAACATCCACACCATCTATAAGTATTCTTCCTTTAGTAGGTCTGTCAAGTAATCCAATCATGTTTAATAGTGTTGATTTGCCTGATCCACTAGGCCCCATTATTGATATAAGCTCTCCTTTTCTTACGCTTAGCGTTACTCCGCGGAGACCGTATGTTATTACTTCGCCTACTCTATAGATTTTAACTACTTTTTCTAGTCTGATAACTTCTTCGCTTTGGGAGGGTGCTAGCATTATTGGTGCCTCTGTTTTATGGTGGTATCAATAAAGCTTATAAATATATCTACAGATATATCTCGCTGGAGGAGGAATATTGTTCAGTGATACAGAGTTTCTAAAAATAAGGGGGCTCTTCAGATACATCGTACTATACGTATTAGCGGAGGAACCTCTCCACGGCTACGCTATAATGAAAAAGATAAGAAGGCTCTTCGGTAATACTTATACGCCAAGTCCAGGAGTCTTATATCCAACACTACAATTCTTAGAAGAAATGGGTCTTATAAGATCATACATTAGGGGAAGACGAAAGATATATGAGATAACTGAGAGCGGAAGAAAATTATTAGAAGAACATAAAGAAGAAGTTGAAGATTTCTTAACGAGAATAAACTACTTGAGGAGATTCGCAGAAGAGACAAGACTTGTAGAAATAGTTGAAGTATTACGCAAACTCTATGAAAATAAGATCACGGTACCGGAGAAGGTAAAGAATGAGATAAGAAATCATGTAAAGGAAATTCTAGCGTTATTAAATAATACAATAGAAAAAGATAAACAGAATACGTGAAACAGAGGAATTCTGTAAGGATTCCATAGCGAATTAAAATATACTGTTCTGATATGTTTTCTCGTGAGGCTGGTAGAAATCGTTAAGAATGATTGTAGCGGCATAGTATATGTTAGTATTGTTGATGCAGTAGAAGGTCACGGATGTCCTATTTGTAGACTACTCGTTAGAGCTGAAGAAGAGCTTATGAAATCAATACTGTATGAGCAAGTAAATGATCCTCATACACGTGAGAGAATTAGAGAGAGCCTGGGATTCTGTCCGTATCATACGTGGATGATTTCAGACATAATTTCAAGAGAGCTAGGAATAGATGGTCTAGGAGCCTCAATCATATATTTAGATATATTATCCACGTACATGAATAATATGAACAATCTAACAAGGTCAACGTTAAGAGACTACAATAATAAGTGTATCATATGCGAGTATTTAGGGGAGTTCGAAGACATATACTTATCGGAATTCGTGAAATGTTTAAGTAATGGAGGCTTATTAGGGAAGTACCGTAAATCCGAAGCAGTTCTCTGTCACAAGCGCTTCAGTCTAATATACGGTTCAATAGATGATGAGGAGCTACGAACTAAACTCTATGCTATCCAAATAGGAAAAATAAGGAAAACTATTATGGAATTACAAGAATATATTCGTAAACAAGACTATAGGGTTACTGAAGAGGTATCCCCAAACGAAGCAAGGGCTTGGAGAAAAGCAATAGAAATAATAAAGGGTGCTAGAACCTCAGCAAACATACTAGAAAATACTCCGGCTGTAAAGAAAAATAATAGACACATTCTTACCTCTCTTCTCGGCAAAAACTTTCACGATACCTCCCTAATAATATCTTATAATTATATTGAGCACATATGGCCATTAACTGATTAGGAGAAGGATACAGAGTCTAATTCTTCTGTTTTAAAAATAAAAAGATGAAAATTAGATGTTGGTTTGTGTTATTGGGTTCATTTGTTTACTTTTTAGTTGGTGTTATTTCTATTTCATATTTGCTTGGTGGCTGTAACTTGTAGCTTTCTTGTAGTAGGTCCTCTGGTACTGGTCTTGTTCCTAGGTATTCCTTGTATTGTGGCTTTATCAAGCTCTCCCATACATCCTTGGTAATATAGAATACTGGGCTTCCACCAAGCTCGTGCTGGTATTCTGGGTATGGTTTAGTTATGTGTCTTAGGTAGAAGCCCATACGGAAGCCGAATGGGCTCTCGAAGGTTGCCCACCATTCTTTTACTCCGAGGATGTCGAAGGCGTGCTCTATTTTTGCTAGGTATCCAGCGAGGCCTATTCTTGCAAGTCTCTTGAATGTTAGACTGTGTAAGCTTATGGCTATGTTCTCATCCCATAGTCTGGCATTCCATACGCCTACGAGTTCGTTGCCGTGAACACCTATGATAACGTATTCGTCCTTATATCTGTGTTGAAGCCAGGCTAGTATTTCTGCATAGGTTCTCGCAGCTACTAGGTGGTATAGGTCTTTATCGTATTTATGGTCGATTAATGGTTTAATTGCTTGGAGAATGATTTTTGCTTCCTCTCTCTTAGCTTGACGGAACACTATCTTTTCGCCATTCTTAGTCACGAACAATTTTGGCGGGAACTCCTTGCCCGCTACAAGGGCTTCAGAAGAGTGTAGGTAGTTTTCTATGTACTCTATTCTAAACTTTAGGTGATCAACTGATATGGGTATAGGTGGCTTTACCATAGTTATCACACCACTCTACTTATACGGGAGCATTAAAAAAATTTCGAACACTGCTATTAACCGGGTTATACTACAGTATGAACAATATCTATACACGTTTATCGCTATTCGATTTGGCTCTAAGGGTATTTTCTAGTAGTTAATACTTATAGAAAATTATATCGATCTATAAGTCATAGAATTATTGAAAATATGTATTTGAATTCAAGTCTAAACGAGGGGCAACCCGCGGACCCCGCTAGCAGACCCCAGCAAACACCCGCCAGGTCCCCCACGGCTAGGCCTCACCCCGGTGACCCGTGAACGCTGGCGTCCAGGGTTAGGTTGCTCCCTTCCGGGCCTGGCCAGGTTCCCCTGGCAAAGACGGTACCAGCCCGCCTTCGGGCGGGTGGTCCGTCACCGCCAGCCCCACGGGGCGGGGTTCATTGCTAGCCGTGGGCCTTAGCGGGGTGCTGGGGCCCAGCTAGCGGGTTACTGGCCCCCGCATTACGCCCTTTTCGGGGTACGGGGTGGGCGAGCCCCCGGCCCTTCCCGCGGGTTGCCCAGGGGTTTTAGAATGTTTTAAGGGTTATAATAGGTTGTTCTACATTAATATGCTGGCTATAAAGGCTAATGCGAGGATTGCTAGTGTTGCTCCCTGGATGATGTATGAGATTATTTTTCTTTTTTCTCCTAGTATTTCGCTTATGATTTTTCCTCCATCTGTTATGAATAGTGGT
>JALVFK010000245.1 GCA_027030065.1 Desulfurococcales archaeon
TCAAGCCAACGCGCTCTAAGGCATCGTAGAGCTTCTTAACTATGAACGGGTTACTAATACGTGTTAGATCAGTTGAACCAGCACGCTTGTTTAAAGCCGCTATAATGAACGTCCCTATCTTAACCCCGGGTATGGGGATGGGTTCCTGGAAGGCTAGGAATATCCCCTTTAGACTCCTCTCTTCGGGTGGTAGGTCTAGTATGCTTTCTCCATCTAACCGTATGTCTCCGCTAACAACCTTATAGGAGGGCCTACCCATTATCGTGTAAGCTAGCGTTGACTTCCCACTACCGTTAGGGCCCATTACGGCGTGAATACTACCCCTATCTACTCTTAACGATACACCCTTTAGTATCTCCTTACCAGCTACTTCAACCTTTAAGTCCAATACCTCTAACGTCACTTCTTTAACGCCGTTAAAACTATAATGCCCTGGAGTAATAAAGTTTCCCTTTAACACAGTTAAATAATTAAAAGAACCCACGATAAATAAACCAACAATAAGACTAAACAAACACTATAAACAGAGCCGAGAGTTACCCTAGGCAAACAATTTTAACGCAGTTAAAGATATATTAGTCTGGAAAATAAAGTAAGATACGAGGAAAAAACATGATAAAACTAGACCTCTCAGACCCCCTAAAATGCAGCCAACACCCCCTCACAAGACTAGTAAAACTATTCCGAGAACTAAGCCCCGGGGAAAAAGCAGAAGTAAAGATAAGATTAGATGTAGTACCATTAGACCTAATAATAATGCACGCAAACAAAAACAACATCACACTAGACGTAAAAGAAGCCCAGGGAAACACAACAATACTACTAGTTGAAAAAAGAGGCTGAAAACCATGAACGAGGGGGAACTAGTATTAATTGCTGAAGGAGGAGCAGTATACACTAAACCCGATAAAATAGCAACACCAATAGGAGAGCTAAAAATAGAAGACGTGTCAATGAACCTCATAGCAACAATACTATCAGCATGCGTGTTAAAGAAACTAGTAGAAAACCTTGAAGCCCGGGAAAGCGAGATAACCGTAGAAGCCAAAGGCTACTCACACTACAAAAACGTTCTAGAAGAAAACCCGGTACTCCAAAAACTAGTATTAAAAATAAAGACAAATGCTAATGCGAGAACCGAGAAAATAATTGAAATAGCCCGCAACTGCCCCTTCATAAAACTCCTATCAAGAATAGTTGATATAGAGATTGTAGTAGAACGCATATAGGAGGACTATACTCTTTCGTAAACTACTTCTTACTAGGCTTATGTTATAAGATTATTTACTGTCTCGTATTATGCGAAAATCTTTTATTGGAGAAGCTTTTTCCCTTTTATCACGTTGCTCTAGAAAGGTATAGACTGCTACTTGATCCCTCTAAGGGGGTCAAATATTTGGGTAATAGGGGTCTTTTGAGGAAATTAATGTACGCTATGGCTATGAATAAATACCTTATATATGGTTATCGTTTCGTAATAGCTACATTTGAATACGCGTTCGTACTAGCACCCTTATATATCCATATAGTAATGATCATTACCTATATACAATCCTCCGGGCTTAGATACGATTATGCACTTGCCATGCAGTTGTTGTTTGGAACACCACATGTTATTTTACCGGGTTTAATGTACCTATACTTGTTATCTAAGTGTAGGAATGGATTAAGCGTATCCTTTATGCTGCGTTTCAGGGGTCTCCCAGCACCATTTAGTTTATCAATATTCTTAGTATATAGTGTATCGTTATCCCTACTAGTTTTCTTTGTAGATGCTACTAGTGTGCTAAAAAACTATGTACTTCAAAAAGGTTACGATGAAGGCTTCGCTGAATTTGAGGTGAACTACTCGTCAAGAGCGTTAAGCTTAATGGGTGTTAGGATAAATAATACTGGAATACTGTATTCTTCGCTACTGCAATTGGTTAAGAGTAGCTACTATGAAATATATCTTGCCCTACTGGGGACAGTATTAGCAGTCATGCTCATACTACTCTATTCTAGCTCAGAGTATTTATCAGGAGAACCAGACGTATATGTACACAAGCACACACTAAGAAACCTAATAGAACTCTTTAGAAAGTCTAAGAAGAAAATCGTTATATCGGGATACGGGTTTCTAGGCAAGGCGGTAGTAAGAGGATTATTCGAACATATAGCGTCAACGCGACCACAACATGGAATTGAAATAGGCTACACCTATGTCTGGGATCAAAAAGAAAATAATTTAAGACTGAAAAGTGCTGCAGCAAACATCTTAATCATAAGCAAAGACTCTGAAGAATGGGATTATAGAATAGACCACCCAGTCTACAAGAATATCGGTGCAGAAGAAGTAGAATACTCTCTCGGACAAAGCAGTCTAGTCCTAGTACTAGGACCCAATATTAGATCAGATTTCCTATTAAAACAGAGTGGCAGCTATGATGCAAAGATATTCGCACATACGTTTAGAGATAAATCAATAGAATCATTCCTATATACAAAGACACATCAATTATTTATACCAGAGTTCTCGGGTACAACAGCTATTAGGAGTACGAAGTCCGCATCCCTAGTATCATTGACGTTAAAGGACCTAGAAGTGAAAATCCATAGATATTATCCAGAATACGTTTTTGCAAA
>JALVFK010000246.1 GCA_027030065.1 Desulfurococcales archaeon
TTATGAGCGTTAATACAGTTAATATTATGGCTAAGACTAGTAATAATGTTGTTACATTCTTGTTCGTACCAAATACTATTGGTATGGGGCCGATTATTACTACTCCTCCACCTTCAACTCTACCTTGTTTTCCAACCATAAATATGATCGACAACAATAACACTATGAAGCCTACGAACATCAATACTATACCGGCTATCACTAGGTCAAAGCCCGTCATAGCCCTATATCCTCCCATCTCACAGGTTACTAGAGAATACTACCCAAATTAAAATAGCTTCTATTAAAGATAGTCAAAGGCAAAGTTTATATAATGAGACTAAGAGGAGAAACCCATAAGAGGAAATGGTAGGAGAGTTGTCCCACAGTGTATAAGTATACACGTGTTTTAGAGAAGACCCTTCCATATTGTAATAGCGTTCTAGTAGGCTATGAGATATGAGAGCCCTACGAATACTTCTAATATTGTCAATTATGGCGATAGCCCTTTTATCAACTATACCAGCTACAAGTGCCTCTAATGCTAAGTGGACTATAATGGTATACCTAGATGGAGACAATGATTTAGAGGCTGCAGCATTAATCGATCTAAAGGAGATGGAGTATGTTGGTTCGACAGATGAAGTAAACATTATCGTATTAGTTGATCGAGCTGAAGACTACTACGAGGAAGGTCTAGAAGGGTATCTGGATGTGGGTTCTTGGAGTGATACGAGAATATACTATGTTGTACGAGATACCTCTTCGAGAATAGGGTCAAGGCTCATTAAATCTCTTGGGGAACGAGATATGGGTGACCCCGATACCCTACGAGACTTTATAAAATACACGGTATCGAATTATCCAGCAGATCATTACATGCTGGTTATATGGGATCACGGCTCTTATCCGGGCTTTGTAGCATTAGACTACAGCCACAACGACATGCTAACAGGTGAGGAAATAAACCAGGCACTAAGGGAGGCGGGAATTCACTTAGATATAATAGCCTTCGACGCATGTCTTGTCTCAACTATAGAGATGGTATATGAGGTAATGGATTACGGTGACTATATGACTGCTTCAGAAGAAATAGAGCCAGCACCCGGCTACCCATACGACGAGATACTATCAAGCCTAGTAAGTAATCCATCCATGACTCCACGTGAGCTAGCAATAACTATCGTTAACAAATACTATAGTTCGCTAGTTGATAGCAGGTATGGATCATATATCACTCTAGCAGCAATAGATTTAAAGCAAATAAAGAATGTCATACCATTGTTTAGGGATTTCGTGGAGGTAGCATACGATGATATTGAAGCCTTAAGGCTTGCAAGAGAAGGAGTAGACTTCTTTGGAGGAGGAGTAGATCCAAGTGCGGGAGCATCACAAATAGACCTTATATCTTTTCTAAAACAAGTATCGGCTCAAGGTGGAGTCTTAGGAAATAAGGCTGAAAACCTTGCCAATGCAGTTGAAAACGCAGTAGTAGAGTTTAAAGCCGGTACAATGCATCGAGAATCCCATGGTATATCAATATACTTCCCCCTAAGATACAATAGAACAGTCTATGAAGTAGCGAGTAGGTTTGGATCCGATACTGGGTGGAGCAAAGTCTTAGAAAAAACTGTAAACGTCAACGTGAATATCACAGTAGCACCCGGGGAATCATATACAGTTAATACAACGGATATAGCGAGCGAACTTAACTTGACGAGACGGTATCTAGACTTAGACATTGTCGGTACAATAGACTTTGACGGTGATGGAGCTGAAGAACTAGTAGTAATAGCAGATGGCTACGGCGATCAACTCTACACCGTATTAATGATGTTGAAATATTATAATGATTCAAACAAGCTCCTACTAGCATACAATGACACGGTATTCAATCTCAGCTATGATTATATGCTAAGCGTTGTAGACGCTTTCGGAAGAGACGTAGACGACGACGGTATGGATGAATTATTCATTGTCTTAACGGCATCAGATCAATACAATAACTCAGTAACAATATTCTTTAGATACGATTATAAAGATGGCTACGTTTACCGTAACGGAAATTATATAATGAACTTAGACTCCTATTCGGCTGCACTAGGCGATTTCGATGATGACGGTTTAGCGGAACTAGTTTTAGCTGGAACATACTATGATGAAGACTATGGAGAATATTTCAGCGAACTCTTCATAGTCGATACAAGTTCTCTAGAGGTAGAAGACGAATATTATGTCGAATCAAATGAGAATACCGTGAGCGAGATAACGGATATAGCTGGAGGATACTTTAGCTCCCAAGAACAAGAAGACCTAGTAGTAGGTGTAAACGACTATTCTCTAGGGCTAGGCGGTATAGCAGATTATGCGGGAGAACTATACGTAATACGATTATCTAGCGGAGAACTACAAGTACTAGAATTCAACAATACTAGCGGAATAGAGATATCAGCTCTAGAGCTAGGCGATATAGACTCAGATAACCAAAACGAGCTACTAGTATTAGCAAACGACTACTATGCCTCTACTCACAACCTAACACTCTATGAATGGGATAACGGCTTAAAGATACTTGACCAAGCGTACATGGAGCCAGGACGCTGGTACCCCTTTGAGGTCGGAGCCTTCGATATTGATGGCGA
>JALVFK010000247.1 GCA_027030065.1 Desulfurococcales archaeon
CTTGCGGGGCCCGGCCCCCGCGGGGAGGGCGGAGTTTCCTCGGACCCCTTTTATCTAGGGGTCCGTAGCCGCCAGCCGAGGCCTCCTTTGGAGACCCCTAATTTTCTCTCCTGGTTAAACAGTTATTGTTAAACAGTTATTATAGTGTTTTTCATAATCCTAGGTGTTCTCTATGTATTTTCTCTACTTCTAACCTATTTCTTGCAATAGAATATGCTTCAAGGAGTTCTCGATTCAATTCTATAAATACTTTAGCCCACTTATATAGTCCCGTGAGCTCTACGGCCTCATGCTTAAAACCCGTTATGTATAGTGCTGCTATTACTGCTTCAAGACTGCTCAAAACATTTGGTCTTCCATAGTTTATGGGGTTTGCTGCATACAGTATTGGGAGTCTACGGTGAACCCCCCGGTTAATCTTTGGGAACATCTTACCCTCCAATAATTTATTCCACGATACATCAACTACAACTAGCCCATATCTCTCCACTAAGAATCTATCCTCTATTGAAAGCATCACACGCGAGTAAGGATTCAGTACAATAGCTTTACGTGGAATCTCTCTAACACTCCTAGCTCTAACCGCATAACCCTTCCTAACCATTTTCTCGGCAGTACACTTGCTTGGATCGTCCTCTCCAAAGCTATAGACCATTACCTTAACTCCAATCAACCTATCACTACCATACACACTAGACCTACTGGGTACTCTTCTTCGTAGGGGCTAGTAAAGTATTTTAGCTTGAACATTGGTATCCTTTAATTGGGTGTACAACCCTATGGCTACAGCTATAGTACTCATAAACACCGATATAGGCGCAGAAGAAGAAGTATTAAACGAACTTGACCGTATAGAAGGAGTTACTGAAGCCTACGTAGTATATGGAGTATACGATATAGTTGTAAAGGTACAAGCTCCCTCAATGGACAAGCTAAAGGAAATAGTAACAACAAGGATAAGAAGACTACCTAAGGTAAGATCAACTCTCACAATGATAGTAGTAGAGGGCAAGGAGCTAAAGAAGTAACACTATAAAGCACGGGTAGACACATAATCGTTCAAAAAATACTTTTACATATAGGCATAGATAACCACGACACCCCGTATGGGGGCTGTACAACTCATTTTTCATTTCTATTAATAAGAGACTTACTAAGAGAAGACGTTGTATTTAACGATTACCCAAACTTGATTAGATTAAACCCATCGATACCTTGGAAGACTCGTGGCAATGGTGCAGTAGTATTAAGGATACTCGTGGATCAGGATAGGATAGACAGAATACTCGAGATTACACGTAGTAAGAGTATAGAGTATACTGAAGTATCAGGTAGGTTCAAGTATACTCAACCAGGCCTCGTAGCGTATATAGGGGAAATAACAAGTTATCATAGAGAACTTTACCGTAGAGCGCTAACAGACGTTGTAGTACCCGATGTAGCATTAAAAGTGGCAGAGAAAACCAATACCCTCATATTACTTGATAGAAATAATAGAGGTAATATCGGAGCTCTTTCCGCCTTAGGAGCACTCACAACGCTAGATGAAGACTATACGTTTGAACTACTAGCATATCGTACTCCCGAATATTGGGGACGGAGAACAAGATACTTGAACCCTGAAAGTGTTAAGAAAGTAGAATTAAAGTATAGGGATTACTTGTTCTCAAACTATGATTTCGATCAGGAGAGAGTTCTAATAACACCGCATGGCCCGGATCCTGTATTATTAGGGCTTCGTGGTGAGGATCCACTCGTTCTCGTAAAGGCTTTTAAAGAGATTGAAGTACGAGAACCTATTCTTGGATGGACTATCTATAGGAGTAATCAGGCCACTGATGCTCATCTAGTAAGGCGAGATATTAGTGAGCTAAGACCTTATCAGACAGGTTATATTGAGGGAAAAGTACTCTCAAAACCTAAACCTGTTAGAGGGGGCCATGTAGTAGTAGTTATTGGGGAGGACAGTCATACTAGTATTGAAGCATACTTCTACGAACCCACTAAGACTTTGAGGAACATAGCGTTAAAACTATTGCCAGGTGATCAAGTAGGCCTTGGTGGAAGTGTTAGACCTCCCTCATCCTCTCATCCAAGAATAACGTTCAATGTTGAGAAACTTGTAATAAAAACACTGGTAACATATATCGAGAAAAACCCTAAATGCCCTAGATGCGGTAAAACAATGAAATCAGCTGGCCGTGAAAAAGGCTACAAATGCCCTAGATGCGGGTACCGGTCAACTAATCTAGAAAAAATAAAGATACCATTAAATAGGAATATCTCTATAGGTGTTTATACACCACCTCTATCAAGCATGCATCACTTATCTAAACCTAAAATTAGGTATGGAAGAGAAAATAATGGAAAAATACCAGTAATGATCTCACAATGGCACGCCTACATGGATTAACCGGGGAGTAAAAGACCCCTCTACTTCCACTGGATCCCACCAAGCCTACAATACAAAATAAAATAATATAAAACAACAATAAATTACACAAAGAAGCCCGGTACCCCTCCAGTTCAGATACACATATTATACCCGTTTTATACACATATCTATACTCATTATTAATTCAATTATATATCATTTTGTATAAACTAATATTATGTTCAAGTAAGTATTCTTTAAACAGCTATATGTAGGTGTACTTTGTTCCAGTGGAAAGTATGGGGTTTGAGGGCTCTAGAAATCCTATCATATACTGTATTATATGTTGTTCTATTAGGTATCTCTGCTTTCTATGTTTAACCCCCCGGTTTACACCCCTCTGCTTCCACTGGAGACACTATCTCTAGGCCTTCTCTGAATGCTCAACTATCTTCTTGATCACGTCGATCTTCGTTACTATGCCTTTTACACCCCTTCTATCGACTACAAGTACAGCTGGATAATCTACTAGGAGCTGCATGACCGTGCGTATTGATGCATTCTCAGTCACTGTTGGGAGAGGATCCTCCATTATATCTATTGCTCTCAAATGAGATATATTCTTGTATGTTAGAAGAGTTCTCATAATAGTGTTCTCGTAGACTGTTCCTATAGGCCTATTCTTATCGTCTACTACAGGTACTTGAGATATACCATACTTATCCATGATTTCAACAATATCGCAGACAAGTGTACTCGGTTTAACAGTAATAACTGGTACATGCATGTATTTTGCTACCGAATCTTCTTTAAGGCTCTCATCAAGTACGCGTAGTATTTTCATGAGAGTAGAGATCCTAGGATTAACCTCGCCTTTCTCAATCTTAGCTATGAGTGACTGGCTTACTCCAGCTAGTCTCGCTAGTTCTCTTTGACTTAAACCAGCCTTCTTTCTAAGCCTGCGTAACTCTTCCGGTGATGGTATACGCATTCTCCCTCTTCCTCCACACTCGAGTACCTGTATTATTCTAGTTTAACAAAAACTATATTTCTCGCATATACAATATAACTACACATGGAGTTCATTTATGTTCGTTGAAATAAGAATCCATGGACGCGGAGGCCAAGGTGCTGTTACTGCCGCAAACCTGCTTGTTACTGCCGCCCTCTTCGAGGGGAAGTATGGCCAAGCATTCCCATTCTTTGGCGCTGAGAGGCGTGGAGCTCCTGTACTAGCCTTTGCTAGAATTAGTGATAAGCCGATAAGGATTCATAGTGAGATAAAGGAGCCTGATATGGTTGTTGTTTTTGATCCATCATTGTTTGAGATTGTTGACGTATTAGCGGGGCTTAAACCGGGGGGTAAAATATTGGTGAATTCTCCGGAACCAATAGAAGTGAAGGGATCCTATGAAGTCTACTACGTAGACGCCACTAGGATAGCATTAGAGTTAAAACTCGTTGTAGCTGGCTGGGCTCTAATAAACACGCCCATGCTGGGAGCTATGGCTAAAGTACTAGGTAACATCTCTATCGACAGTGTTGTTAAGGCTATAAAGACCAACTGGTCCGGCAAGCTCGGAGAAATTAATGCAGTAGCAGCTGAACGTGCATTCAAGAGTGTTAGGAAAATAACCTAAACAAGTTCCTAGGGTGTTCCCATATGTCTGATTTGATAAAGATAAAAGACAATATCTTACCATTATCGGTTACAAGCGAGGCAGCTATGGGTAAAACTGGTAGTTGGCGCACATTTAAGCCAGTAATAGATTACTCTAAGTGTATAAACTGTTATCTATGTTGGCTCTATTGCCCGTTTTCAGTGATATCTAAGAGTGAGGAAGGAGTAGTAATAGACTACGAATACTGTAAGGGCTGTGGAGTCTGTGCCAATGTCTGCCCCGTTAAAGCAATAGCATTCGTACCTGAGAGGTGAGGAAAATGAGTGTTCTCACACTAACAGGTAATTATGCTGTAGCGTGGGCTGTTAAGAGAGCTCGAGTACAAGTAGTGGCTGCTTATCCGATAACACCGCAGACTACTATTGTTGAAAAAATATCGCAAATGGTTGAGAACGGGGAAATGAATGCCAAGCTTATACGTGTTGAGAGCGAGCACTCGGCTTTAGCAGCTACTTTTGGTGCAGCTATTGGTGGTGCTAGGGCCTTTACAGCTACTGCTAGTCACGGCTTATTATACATGCATGAAGTCTTGTGGTGGACTGCTGGAGCGCGTGTACCAGTAGTTATGGCTGTTGTTACTAGAGCAATAGGTCCTCCATGGAATATTTGGACTGATCACTCAGATATAATGGATCAGCGTGATACTGGTTGGATCATATCCATGGCTGAGGATAATCAAGAGGCCTTTGACCTAACACTACAAGCATTTAGGATAACTGAGGATGATGATGTTAATTTACCGATGATAGTGGGCTTGGATGCGTTTATACTAAGCCATACCTATGCTCCTGTAGATGTATTAGAGCAGGAAGATGTCGATAAATGGCTTCCACCGCGCAAACAACTCTATGTTATCGATTCTGAGAACAGGTATAGTATGGGTAATATAGCGTATCCTAAAGACTATATGTTGATGAGATATGATATAGAGCGAGCTATGGAGAGGGCAAAGAAGATTATTGAGAAAGTCGATAGAGAGTATGGAGAATATTTTGGTAGAAGCTATGGCGGACTTATCGAATGCTACAAGTGCAGTGATGCAAAATACCTTGTAGCTCTAATGGGGGCTTGGGCAGGTGACGCTAAGGAGGCTGTAGACAAGTTAAGAGAGAATGGATACAATGTTGGTATAATGCGGGTAAGATTTATCCGTCCATTAGCAGTCGAGAAAATCCTTGAGTATGCTAGCGGTAAGAAAGGAGTACTAGTAATGGACAGATCAATATCTTTTGGTAGTGCTGGTCCCTTGTTCATAGAGATCTCCTCAGTATTATCGATGAACGGTAAGCCGCCAGCTATGAAAGGAGTCTTGGCTGGTATAGGTGGAGTAGATGTAGGGTATAGAGATATCATGGATATTATCTCAAAATTTGTAGACGAAGTAGAAGAGAGAGGCTGGTTCGTGAAAAGACAGGAATGGTTCTTTAGTCACAAGAGGTGATAAATCTATGTCACTGAACTTAAGAAAGGAACCTGATATAAAATATGTTAGACCTGGAGACGCGGCTTGCCCAGGCTGCCCTGAAGCAATGGGACTTAGATACCTGGGTATGGCTCTCGGTGATAAAGCTATACTTGTAGTACCGGCTGGGTGTTCTTCAGTTATACAAGGTATTATTCCAAAGAACTCTTATCATTTCCCAACAGTGAACATTGTTTTTGCTGCTGGAGCATCGACTGCTGCTGGATTAGCGGCTGCTTACGAGATGTTGGGTAAGGATGCAGTTGTAGTTGTGTGGGCGGGTGATGGCGGAACCTCTGATATAGGGTTTGCTAGTCTTAGCGGTGCTGCAGAGAGAAACGATAATATCATCTACATATGTGTTGACAACGAGGCATATATGAATACAGGTATTCAGAGGAGTAGTTTAACACCTTATGGTGCTTGGACTACAACTACTTGGAAAGGTAAACGCGAACACAAGAAGGATCTACCACTAATAATGGTTTCACATAGAGTCCCATATGTTGCGACAGCTAGTGTAGCCTATCCACACGACTTTATCGCTAAGTTAAAGAAAGCTGCAAGTATTAGAGGGTTCAAGTACATACACCTTCATGCTCCTTGTCCAGTTGGATGGAAATTTGATGCTGATAAAACAGTAGAAGTTGCGAAGCTTGCTGTTGAGACAGGTATGTGGATTCTATTCGAATATCATAACGGTGTCCTCCGTATAAGTCCGCCAAGCCGCCCGTACATGAATAAGGAGAAACGTAAGCCAGTAAGGGAGTACATAAAGCTACAAGATAGGTTTAGGAATCTTAGGGACGAGGATTTAGTAGAGTTAGAGAAACGCATCGATGAGACGTGGAATTGGTATATGATGTTGGAGCAATGGACTAGTAGAGAACAGAAAACCTTAGAATGATATCCTCTTAACTCAATTCTTCTTTTTGTTTTTATTATATTGTTCTAGTTACTATCGTTAGTAGAGAGGTAATATGACATTTAATAATATTACGATTACTGTTATTGCAACGGCTGTGAATATTACGAATTCCGGTTTTAATTTTACTCCTTCTTCTACTTCCTCATAGAATCTCACGAGGCCCGCTGCGGTAAAAGGTCCTGGGCCAGTCTTTCTTCTCCTACGCGTGGACACAGGTGTTCTCCCTGGTCTTGTCTTAACTCTAGGTTCTTATTAAGGCTTATCTTCTATACGTTTCCAGTAGTTGAGAGGTGTTATAGATGCATATTAGGGAAGCACAGGAATTGATAAGAGATGCTTATTATAGAAGGGATAGTAAGAGAGGGCTTTATGCGACTTTTACGTGGCTTGTAGAAGAGGTAGGCGAGCTAGCTGATGCTCTACTATCTGAGCGCATGGAGAGTATAGAAGAGGAACTAGCTGATGTGCTTGCATGGCTGTTGTCTGTAGCTAATCTTGTTGGTGTCGATTTAGAGGAGGCTTTTAAGAAAAAGTATACTAACCCTCCTTTGTAGTATTTTTTAGAGCCTTTATTATTTCTAGGCTTTTTTCGAAGTCTCTTTCCAATATCGTGCCAGTTACAATAGCATTTGCGCCAGCTCTAGCTAGTTCTAAGGCTTTTTCAGGTGTACGTATGCCCCCGCCTACTATTATGAATACTTCCTCGCCTAGGATTTTTCTAGTAGTATTGATGAGTGTGGGGGGTACTGGTTGAGGGCTACCTGATCCTGCTTCAAAGTATATGAACTTCATTCCAAGCATGGCTGCAGCTAATGCATAGGCTACTCCTATCTCTGGTTTCTCAAAGGGTATGGGTCTTGCTTGCCCGACATATCCTGCTGCTCCACCATATCCTACAATGATGTATGCTGTTGGTATGGGCTCTAGTCCATATTCTAGTATTATTGGTGCGCCCAGCATTTGTGCTCCTATGATGAAATAGGGGTTCTCAGAGTTTAATAGGCTCATAAATAATATTGCGTCAGCGTGTCTTGATATACCATTGATGTTACCGGGGAATAGTATTACTGGTATATTTACGGCTTTTTTTATCTCTATTATTATTTTATCTAATTTGCTCTCAGTAACACCTGTACTCCCGCCTACCAATATAGCATCTGTGCCAGCTGATTCCAGTTTCCTTACTATA
>JALVFK010000248.1 GCA_027030065.1 Desulfurococcales archaeon
AGACATGAAGCTAGCTTATAGTCTAACCACCCTCGTATAAAGCAGGCGAAAGCCAGACAACATCGCCATCCCTAACCTTTACATCCATATTCCTAACCCATTTACCATTAACATAAACCCACATCATTGGAACACGCTCCTCAAAGAACCTTAACTCCGGTCTAAGCTTGCGCACCTCCTCTAAAACCTCCCTCAAAGTGACTTCATTCTTCCTAACAATAACTAGATCTTCAAACTTACCGAGAAAATCATAGAGCTCACCAAAATACTTCACTCTCACTCTTACTGGCAAATATTATCACCGTTAAACAAGGTTTAACTAAACACTCTTATTTCTTTAACTCCAAGTACCCTTTTAACATGTCTTCACTAATGTCTAGCGAACATGATACCACGGACTTGTACAAAGGTCGTTAATACTTGTATATGTTGAGGTTCACTGTTCTTGTCTCTTTATTGTTCCGTCGTGTAGGACTACTCCTTTCTCTTTTCCTATCATATGTATGCATGAGACTATCCAATAGGGGTGTAGGAGTAGTTTATCGGAAGCTTCTCTTATACTTGTATAATTGTTTTTCTTTATCTCGTCTAGTATTTCATTGCATAGTAGTTCTGCTATTCTATCTTGTCGTGTGTTCATGTAGTTTACTATTTCTATTGCGGTATCTATGTCGATGCCAAGGGTTCTCGCTACATCTCTAACCTTGAATCTTACTGGGATCTTGGATCTACGTTGACGTTTAATGTTGATATACTCCAGTATTAGTGCTTCGAGTTCGGGTTTAAGGGCTTCCTTGGATTCTTCTACTGGTTTAGGAGCCACTATTTCTTTGAGGTCTAATTCTATAATCATCTTTTTCGACTCTATACAATATTTCTTAATAGACCTACCCCCTATACTCTCAACTCTAATGCTAACCAATCCAGCTGAAACCAGTGATTCTAGATGTGATAGAGTTGTTGAAAGCTTTACTCCAAGCCTCCTTGAAACATCTGTTGCCGTAAGACACTCATTCTCTAAGAGTATCTTCAGTATCTGGGTTTTAGGACCACTACAGAATACTTCTAAAAGCCTCTTAACCCTCAGCTGGTCTCTAACTACTGTTTTCTCTTCACCCATAGCTTAACACCACTCATATAGGCATATAATCTAATGTCTATCCTCTTACTGCTTGAACCATAGTCATCACTTACATAGAACCATTTGCCAGTAGCACCAAACGACTCATTATCAACAACTATTCTTGCACCACTCATACTACTATCAAAGCTTATATTGAAAGCATAGCCTGGGGCCACAACATCTATTTTTGCTCCACTTTCTCTAAACCTCGTATCTATAGAGGAATAAGTTCTATTCCCACTTTGATCATAGTATAGTATCATCTCTACGCCACTAGTAGTAGAGTTCAAGCCAATACTAGTGTTTGCGAGACCCCATAACAAAATCTTTGAACCACCATTAACCATGTTTACCCTGAAATAGTGTAGGCTCCTAGAATCACTTAGATTAACCAGTAAGCCGCTATTTGCACTGTTACAGTCTATGCTGGTTATAGATCCCTTAGGAACATAGAGATACAAGGTATATCCATCAACACGTACGTCGACTATAGAACTGCTTACATTGATGAAATAGGCTTTGGATTCTCTCCAGACGGATTTTTCAACGACGACTACTGTCAGTTTATTACTAGTAGACTCGTTATCAAAGACTACTAGTCCACCATTACTTACAATAGCGTGTAAACTAATACTACCATTAACATCATACTCTCTCTCATACACTATTCTCTTGATTTCACCGCCAGCAATACTGGATACTAGTTGCCTCCACTTGCTCCAATCTCCACTAGGCTCTCGCGGATACACGTAGTTTAAAGCCAGCGATAGAATAGCGGCTACTATAACTGCTATAGCAATAGCACCCACAACAACCTCAAGGTCTAATTGTCTCATAGCTAATACCCTCTCTTAGGGATTCATTAACGCGATAACACCTATACTTCCAACAATAATTGCGATCTTAACAGCTAGCGTCAACAATACAGCTAGTACCGCCCGACCAGTACCTAGTTCGTGTACAATACCGATACCTTTAGCCTGTAATACCACCTTAGCAATAGTAGATAATACAACTCCTATACCCAGCAAGCCAACCATACCAATAGGCCCCTGCCATATTAAGCCTAGAAGAGCCGGAATAATGTAGAATAGCCGTCCAACCCAAGAATACCCGTAGACAATTAATGTAAGACTAAAAGTACCTTTTCCACTAAGAGCCTTCGCGAACCCGTAGGCTAGAGCTGATTCAAGAATCCACGATACTATATCGTATACTAGAAATCCTAGAATCAAGTAAACCATTATAGCACTAAACAAATCACCAACAAAAGGCAGCTTCGGTAAAAACCACGACAACCACGATACCGAGGCAGTAGTAGCAGCACCACAGCCGATACTAAACAATACTAGTACAACTATAGCCGATCCTATACCTCTCTTCTCAGCAACTATTATCTTATAAGTCGTCTCAGGAGAAGTAAGTAAGCCCCCAATATCGTATAAGAGATCCAAGCTTCCACCTAACATCCATGTAAAACCTAAC
>JALVFK010000249.1 GCA_027030065.1 Desulfurococcales archaeon
TCATCGTAGAGTGTCTTAGCTAACCTAGTATCAGGTTTTGGTACGATATTAGGGGGAACATAGTGGTAACTTGTTCCCTCCTCCCGTAGACCCCACGTAGGTACTAGGACGTCTCCTATTCTCAGCCTAGGGCTTATGGCTCCCGCTTCACCAGCCATTATAAACTCCTTCCCCCCACCAGCTATCAATACCTCTAATCCAGCAACTGCTGCTGGCGCACCCCAGAATGGTAAGGTAAGAAATATTCTTCTATCGTTATAGTAGCCTTCAATAGACTTGAATAGTAGCCCACTAAACCTTAACTCACTCCTTTCCTGCAACATTCCCGCAGCTATTTTGAAGAGCCGGGGCGTGAAAACCAAGAGCACTCTATCGGATTGTATCCTTTTCTTTAATAACCTATACGGATCGATTACGGGTCTACCCTTACCGATTCTAAACATACGGTACTCCCTGATCGCTGAGCCCTTGTCAAGTCTAATAATTCACGTAGTCGTATAACTTTATACATCATACCTAGTGACGTGACCGCTAAGGCTTTGACGAGTTCCTTACTACAAACAACATTTAAGAGGGCATGGTTATCCATGCATGACAAGTCCGTATGCAAAATACGTCTATTACCTATGATTACGAGGTCGTGTTAAAGAAATATTTTAATTAACAATATAGTTCATTTATATGTATCAGATCAGCGAGGTTAGATTTTATGAACATACCATTGTTATTGGATTTGTTTATAAGGTTTCTTAAAATCGGAGTTGTAGGTTTTGGTGGAGGTTGGGCTATTCTACCTATTATTGAGAGGGAAGTTGTTGAGGATGCCGGGTGGATTACAAGTGAGGAATATTCTAATCTCGTTGCTATTGCGGGTTCTACTCCGGGCCCCATAACTGTTAATGCAGCAACATATATAGGGTTTAAACTAGCAGGTCTTCCTGGAGCCTTAATAGCCACATTTGCTGTAATTTTACCTCCTCTCACAATAGTCTCCATCATAGCATATACGCTCACAAGCGCTATCAACCATAGGCTTGTCCAAGCATTACTCAACGGGCTTAAAGCCGCAGTAATAGGATTGATAATAGTAGCACTCATAGGAACAATACAGCAAACTCACCTAGCCCTACCTAAACCCATACATACCATTGCAATAACAATAATAGCAATAACCGTAATAACGCTAGTCATGGTATTCAAGATCCACCCAATAGTAGCCATAATCTTATCAGCCATGATAGGATTAGTACTCGGAGCAATAGGATTATGGTAAAACAACAATACAGTATAATTAGGCCTTCCAGCAAAATATTAGTCTAGGCGATGAGCGGCCAGCTATCGCTGACAACCCAGATGATTGAATTGGTCTTTGGCGAGCCGCCGTAGACGTAGAGGAACAAAATTTTAGCACCCCTCAACTAATCCCTATGACACAGAACGGGCCGGTAGCTCAGCCTGGAAGAGCGCTCGGTTCGCACCCGAGAGGCCCCGGGTTCAAATCCCGGCCGGTCCACCATTCTACCCCTTCCTTACTTGCAGGTTTAGGGTGAAACCACGTTACATAAAGCCCGTTTATGGGAGCGTGTAGGAGATAGAATTCGATGTCTTGTCTGTGAACGCAAGTGTACTCTAGCTGTAGGGCAACGTGGTTTATGTGGAAATTATGAGAATGTTAATGGAGAATTATTCCACGTAGGCTATGGTCTTGTTAGCGCTATTGAGAGTAGGCCTATAGAGATTAAGCCCTTCTTCCATTATTGGCCGGGTAGTAGTGCTCTCACCTTCAGTTTCTGGGGTTGCAATTTTCTTTGTCCCTGGTGTCAGAACTGGTTTTTGAGTAAGAGGAAACCAGATCCAAGGATTGATGCCTATATTTCTCCAGAAGAACTCGTGGAGAAGGCTTTAAGTAGTGGAGATGAGGGTCTCTGTGCTAGCTTTAATGAGCCTACGGTAGGATATGACTATCTAGTAGACGTGTTTAGTATTGGTAGGGAGAAGGGACTCTATGCTACAATTGTAACAAATGGCTACTTTACTATTAAGGCCTTGAAAACATTGTTAGAGATAGGTGTTGATGGCTATAGTATTGATGTTAAAGGCTGTCCATATACTTATCGAAGATTTATTGGCGTATATAATGGTGCTGAAGTAGTATTACGTAATGCAAGGTATATAATTGATAATGGAGGTCACGTTGAACTAGTACTCCTAATAGTACCGGGTGCAAACGATAATGAAGAATGCGTTAACTGGATGCTCGGGAGAATACATGATACTCTAGGAGTAGATGTACCCTTACATGTTAACCGATACTATCCCGCATACAAGTATAGGAAGCCGGCAACACCTGTACAGAAGCTCATAGAAATACATGATAAGGCCAAGAAAATGGGGTTCAACTACGTATACATAGGAAACATAGGTTTCGGAACACCTTACGAGAACACCTATTGCCCCAGATGCGGTAAAATACTGATAAGGAGACACGGCACAGAAATCATAGAATGGAATCTAACATCAGATAACCGTTGCCCTAGATGCGGCTATAAGATCAA
>JALVFK010000250.1 GCA_027030065.1 Desulfurococcales archaeon
AGCTTAACTAACAAAACCTTTTAAACTTCGCTCTATTCACATGTTTCCAGGAGCAATTAAATAGGTAGAGTAAAATGAGCGCGCAGAAACCACACCTAAACCTCGTAATAATAGGGCACGTAGACCATGGAAAAAGCACTCTAGTAGGACACCTACTATACAGAACGGGCTTCATCGACGATAAAACCATAAGAATGCTAGAAGAAGAAGCTAAGAAACGCGGTAAGGAATCATTCAAGTATGCATGGCTACTAGACAAGTTAAAGGAGGAGCGTGAAAGAGGAGTAACAATAGCTCTAAGCTTCATGAAGTTCGAGACAAAGAAGTACTTCTTCACTATAATTGATGCACCTGGTCATAGAGACTTCGTAAAGAATATGATAACTGGTGCTAGTCAAGCCGATGCAGCAATACTAGTAGTGTCTGCAAGAGAAGGTGAATTTGAAGCTGGAATGAGCCCTGAAGGCCAAACAAGAGAACATGCAATCCTAGCTAGAACAATGGGTATAAATCAACTAATAGTCGCAGTAAACAAGATGGATGCAACACAGCCACCTTGGAGCGAAAAACGTTATAAGCAAATAGTATCAATTCTAGGCAAATTCCTAAAGAGCATAGGCTACGATCCAACAAAAGTACCATTCATACCAGTATCCGCATGGACTGGAGACAACTTATTAGAAAGAAGCCCCAACATGCCATGGTATAATGGTCCAACACTAATAGAAGCGCTAGACCAACTAGAGCCACCAAAGAAGCCCATTGACAAACCACTAAGAATACCAATACAAGACGTATATTCAATAGCAGGAGTAGGTACAGTACCAGTAGGAAGAGTAGAAACAGGAGTCCTAAAGGTCGGAGACAAAATAGTATTCATGCCACCCGGTGTTGTTGGAGAAGTAAGAAGTATTGAGACACACCACGTAAGAATAGAAAAAGCTGAACCTGGAGACAATATAGGATTCAACGTACGAGGTGTATCAAAGAAAGACATAAAGAGAGGAGATGTTGCAGGACATACAACTAATCCACCAACAGTAGCTGAGGAATTTACCGCTAGAATATACGTGATATGGCATCCAACAGCTATTGCGGTAGGCTATACACCAGTAATACACGCGCATACTGCAAGTATAGCGGCAAGAATAGTAGAAATAGTTGCAAAACTAGACCCTAGAACAGGTAAAACCGTAGAAGAAAAACCATCATTCATAAAGATGGGTGAAGCAGCAATAGTCAAGTTTAAGCCGATAAAGCCTATGGTCATCGAGAAGTTTAGCGAGTTCCCACAGCTAGGTAGATTCGCAATGAGAGACATGGGCAAGACAGTTGGTATAGGCGTTGTAATGGACGTAAAGCCGGCTCAAATAAGAATACAAGAAAAGAAGAGGTAAAGCAAATTTTTATATTAAACCAAGATAGTTTTTAAATCACGTCCTATTTTCCTCCTAGCTAGGTGAAAAATTATGCCGACTAAGGCGAGAATAAGGCTTTGGAGCACAAATGTAGATAGTCTAAATTTCGTTGTCCAGCAAATAAAGAGTATTGCAGAAAAAACAGGAGTTGAAATGCGCGGACCTATACCGTTACCAACGAAGCGTCTAGTAGTGCCAGTACTAAAACTCCCTCATGGCGAGGGACGAAAGAAATGGGAAAAATGGGAGATGAGAATACATAAACGTGTAATAGATATAGCAGCCGATGAACGAGTAATGAAACAGATAATGAGAGTAAGAGTTCCTGAGGACGTCTATATAGAAATAGAACTCATATAAGCAAAACATTACAATAAGAATCTAGTATAGAAACATACATGTTTGCCTTAAAATAAAATAGATAAATCTGTGATACTAGAATATCAGATACTTTTACTTTACATAACTATATGTGTTAGTGTGAAAGAGATATATTAGTTAAAACTACTTAGATCAATATGAAAATATGCCGGGGTGCCCGAGCGGACCAAGGGGCCGGCCTGGAGAGCCGGTGCTCCGAGCGGGGCGCGCGGGTTCGAATCCCGCCCCCGGCGCCATAATCTATAAAATGATCAAGTATTATCCAAGCTTATAATGATAGCATACGTGTAGAAGCTGGTGTGAGACTAATGCTTAAGTATGTCCCATTTGAATATCGAGAACATACTGCAGATATATTAGTGGTAGCCTATGGTAGGAGCCTAGAGGAGTTGTTTGAAAATGCTGCTCTAGCTGTCTTTGAGATCATGACCGATACGAAAAGAGTTGATGCAAGAGTAAAAAGAGAAATAAAATGTAGTGGGATTGATTTGGAAAACTTATTATATAAATGGATTGAAGATTTATTATTTTACTTTGATTCGGAAGGTCTAGTGTTTAGTAGATTCAAAGTACATCGTATACAGAAAATCGATGATGAATACATGTTAGAAGGTGAAGCATGGGGAGAGGAATTTAACCCAGAAAAACATGAATCGCGAACATTAGTTAAAGCAGTAACATACGCGCAAATGAGTATAAGTAAGGTAGACAGTTTATGGAGGGCATCCTTTGTTGTTGACATCTAAATACATTATTTCTAATCCAGTATATTTCGTTGAACTATTCCATAGCGGTGAAGCAGTATATTTCTGCATTTTTCGCAGAAGAAGGGTGTTTTCTCATCAACATCTATAACACTATTACTAAAGCTCATTACGCATCTTTTATTTGTACAATGAGTTAAACCCAGTAAGTGTCCCCATTCATGTATGATCTCCTTTATTATCCTGTCAAGGTATAGATCACGTGGAATATATTGTGTTTGACCAGGTATCTTTAATCTTCGAGTATAAACACATGCGACGTTGAGAGATGGAGCAGCTTCTCCGAACACGAAGTTCAGATTATCTGAATAAGCGTCAATATCTCCGAGGCATATGACATAAATATGTTCGTTCATTATGATATCATAGGTTTTCTCATAAACGTATTTCAGAATGAGAGGACTATAGTACTGTCTTCGTAACCAGTTAAATGATGTTAATGGAGGAAGAATTACATCGCTTGAAACAATAAACGATGCACCATCAAACATATTAGCTAGTATATCTTCAACTCTCCATAGAAGCTCTGGACTAAACCACGAAATCGGTTGAATAAGTACTCGAACAACCATACTATATTCACCTGCATTAAACCTTAAACCTCCCGCGTATATAATAACTATAGCGCGCCGCCGTAGCTCAGCGGGAGAGCGCCCGGCTGAAGACCGGGCGGTCGGGGGTTCAAATCCCCCCGGCGGCATTTATACTCGGGTTCTAGGTCTTTCGGGCGTGTTGGTTACAAACAATAATTGTGGTGAGGGTAGGGTTATGAAGGCTGTTATTTTGGCTGGTGGGTTTGGTAAGAGGTTAAGGCCTTTAACTGAGGAGAGGCCTAAGCCATTAGTGGAAGTTGCAGGTAAACCGATATTATTATGGCAGATCGAGTGGCTTAAATCGTATGGGATAAGGGATTTTGTCCTTTTAACGGGGTATCTTAGAGAGAAAATAATAGAATACATTGGTAGTGGGCGAAAATTCGATGTAAGGGTAAGTTATACGGTAGAGGATGAACCGTTAGGAACTGCGGGGGCTCTAAAGAATGCAGAGGCTGTGTTGCGAGGCGAGGACTATTTTATAGTTGTAAATGGAGATATAATAACGGATCTTAATCCATTAAAACTAGTGGATGAACTGAAGAGAGAGAACGTTATTGTTGCTATAGCAGCGGTACCTCTAAGAAGTCCATACGGTATACTTGAAATAGATAATGATGGTTATGTTAAAGAGTTCAAGGAGAAACCAATACTGGAGGAGTACTGGATAAATGCGGGAGTATATGCTATGAAATCAGAAATACTTGAGTTGTTGCCGGAGAAAGGTGATATAGAGAGAACGGTGTTCCCTCAGCTGGCTAAAGAGAGAAAGTTAATAGCTGTTAGATATAGAGACGTATTCTGGAGGAGTATTGACACGCATAAAGATATCGAGGAAGCTTCAAGGGAGCTGACATCGGTTAAGGGCTAATGTGTTGAAGAATATATTACATGAACGTCCATTATTTTCATTACTAGACTCTCTCCATTTTCATTGTGTAAGTAGTCTGACAAGAAGGGCTAATATTAAAAGGAGCAGGCTAATAGGTAATCCTCTCCAAGAAATAGTATTAAACATGCTCTTGTACGATGGTTGTATTGTAAAAGAGGTAGTTGGCGGCTTAAAGACAATATATGAATACCAATATGGCTCTTATAGTGTAAAGTACTTGTATGGTAAAGGGGAATCTAAGGCACAAGCATTCTTTACACGTAATAAAACGAAAGAATGCATCATAAACTCAAAAGATCTACAAAACAACATTGCAAATACTCCATTAATAATAATTGACATGAAATATTGGAACTTATTGTTAAAAGAAGAACAAAATAAGTTGATAAATCAACTAATATTTACACTATATAATGTTAGAAAATATTTATGGGATCTAAACCTAGTTATAACCAACATAGACTCCGAAGATCTAAGGAGAAAAATAGAAGAAACATTTGGGTTAAATAAGGTAATAAAAACATATTTCGATACAGAACAATACATAGAAAAGAGTAGCATAGAGTACATTGATGCTATATTATTAGATCCAAATGCTAATAGAGTACTCGAACCAGTTGAAGTATTAAAGGCTAAGGCGTTCATCGTAGGAGGTATTGTTGATAGGATAATTCCTAGAAAGGGGATAACATCATCTCTAGTAAAGAATCCTAATATAAAGAAAAGAAAAATAGTATTAAGGAACAGTATTGTGGGAGTACCGTTCAGCGTTAATAAGATAGTCGAAATAATATTACGTAGCCGATATGAAACAAGTGGTAATATAGGTTTAGCAGTAAGAAAATCTTTTTCAAAGCGTGATATAAGATGGCGTGTACGATATGAATGTCTAAAACTGGGACGTGTTTACGAATGGGATTTAAAGAAAATATATAATAGAATAAGAATATGGCTGCCGATAAATTTTGAAGACTTTAAAAAAATCTGTATGAGGTATAGAGATTAAGTGTACGAGGTAAATTCAGTATTTCCGGCTCTCTTCACGGTTCAAGAGACCCTCTTTTCATCATCTAGTAAGTTAAATTCGTATAAGGTGAAAATAAAACTTAATAGTCCGCCTATATAAGAGGTAAAAACGCGATAGGAAGCGGCCGTCGTCTAGCCTGGACTAGGACGCCGGCCTTCCACGCCGGAGGTCCCGGGTTCAAATCCCGGCGGCCGCACCACTACAACAATTATAGTCATGTACTTTATTTGAGTGAAGGTGTGATGTTTTGTTGAGCACTAGCGAGAAATTTATGTCTAGAAAGGCATGGTTCATAGTCGCTTCTATATTTATTTCTCTTATGATCAGCTTTATTGGTATATTTGAGGTATCTGTTTTAAAGAGAATAGTGGGCATATACCAGTTAGCATCATTGGTGGTGATATTATTAATAGTGTTATATCTGCTTCTTCCAATGTCAATAAATAATTATATAGACTTACTAATTACGTCAATAATCCTTTCCCTTACTGTTATATTTGTCTACATACATAACAAGATATTATGGTCCCCAGTATTTTCTGGTACGATATCGTTAATACTACCTTTTTCCGCTATTGTAAAAACAGTTGCTGCTAACAATATTATACGTCCAGTATTTGAAATAGACTGGGGGCAGGTAACAATAACGTTGATATTACTCAAAGTGTGGATCAACATATTAAAATACCTGAGGAGCTTAAAATTTTAAACCACCTCTAGGAACCCATATGTCTGGTGCCGCGGTAGTATAGCCCGGCCAAGTATGCGGGCCTCTCGAGCCCGTGTCCAGGTTCCCCCTGGCGGGAAACCCGGGTTCAAATCCCGGCCGCGGCACCACTAAAAAAGCTAAATACATAATCATATTATGCCTATGATGTCTTCGTATAATGTTACTAGATGCGATGCAACAATCCATGTAGGAAGAGGTTCTTCGTAAATCGAGTATACCTTGTCTGTTAGTTTATATGTTCTATCACTAAAGTCGCCGTGTTGGAATCCCCCAATTATCACGGGATTATTATTACCTACTAGGTATGATGCTAAGTCTCTCAAACGTTTCTTTTCTCCTTTTTCGCTTAAAATTATTGGTTTCTTATTACTTATCTTTCTGATTAAGTCTCTTAAGCTTAAATTTCTTAGAATCATTAGGGTTTTTTCACTTTCTCCCGGTGGTACTCTTCCCTCCTTAAATAATTGTTCCATGAGTCCGACGAACCGGTTATAGTTTTTCGGTAAACGTATTCTTGGATCTATGAATATTACGATATCATTAATTGTATGAACATAGAGTCTCAGTAAACCTTTCTTATTTAATGGAGAATCCAACAGACTTAAAAGTGTGATGTGAATAAGGTCAGGTCTACCCCTCTTATAGTATTCTGGTAGTCTATCCTTCATTGCGGGATAATGTATTGAAACATCAAGAAGTATTTCGTGGGGGGATTTTCCCCGTTTTCGCGCACTCTTGACTATTATTGGATGTTTCTGTAGTAGTGGTGGTACTAGTTCTAATGCTGCCTCAGCTATTATTATCGTGAGCGGCTTGTATTCTATCAGCTTTATTCACCTACAATTGTTAGGTTAAGATAAAGTTTTTCTTTCTTTCTAGTAAAGGTTTGAGAGAAGAACTATGCATAGTAAAAAGAATAAGCGTATAGTAAAGGATCTAGCCATACAACGTATCCAATGGTTGTATAAGTTATCTATAAATGCAGTTAGAAGAAATGATACAGAACTAGCACGTAGATACGTAAATCTTATTCTTTCGATATCACGTAAAGCTAATGTACGTTTACCTAAGCTGATCAAACGTAGTATTTGCAGGAATTGTAACATACCTCTAATACCAGGTGCTACAGCAAAGGTTAGGTTGAGATCCGATGGCAAATCATCGTGGATTATAATAAAGTGTCTGAAGTGCGGATGGATACACCGTTACCCCTATAAGCCTCGTAAAAAAGTGCAGTGAGAAGGGGAGAAGAGTGAGTATATATAGGAAACTACGTGGTTTAGCTCAGCAATTTCCCGCAGATGTACAAGTAGGAAAAAACGGTCTCTCTGAACGTGTACTAGCAGAGATTAAAAGAAGACTTAAAAAGAAAGGCATTGTCAAAGTTAGATTATTAAATAGCTCTCTAGAAGTAGAAGGAAAGAATAGACGTGAGCTAGCAGCCGAAATATCCAAATATGTTGATGGTGTACTAATAGATGTTAGAGGAAAGACACTAGTTATTGTGAGAAAAGACACTAGTCCAACTAAGCTCTTAAGAGAGTTAGAGAGTAAAGTTCTTAAAGTTTAATATACTTCTCCCTCAAAGGTAGCTCTAGTAATATGGTGAAAAGAATATGGTGACGGTAACAGAGGTGCCTGCTGA
>JALVFK010000251.1 GCA_027030065.1 Desulfurococcales archaeon
GGTGTTTTATGGGATAGAATCTTCGCTATTATTATGTCTCCGGGCTTGAAGGCTTCTTCTAAATTCTTTATATATGTATGGCTTGCTTGCGATAGATGCACTACTCCACTATATTTTCCAGAGAATAACTTACCGTCTTTATCTGCTAAAACGTCTACAAAGGCTATGTCTTCTTTAACAGTATTTACAACTGCTAGAACAATCATTCCCGTTTTTGGTATGAAGGGTTTCCCATGTGGATGAATAACAGATATTTTTCTAAGAACACTGTCTATTATTTTGTATCCTACTCTTGCGGACCTTATGTCACCGTTAAGTGTGTATGCACCATCTCCTGGAAAGAATTCCTCTATTACTGCTATTTTATCTGCTGGTAATACGAGTTCTTCTTTTTTGCTCACTGCTCCTCTCCCAAAGATTACTCTCTGCTTCTTCTGAATCTCCAGTAATCAACCTTAATATAATATATCCTTCTTCTATGGGCTTCGTGTAATTGTCTTATTGGGTAATTATATGTCTTTATTATTTCACTAGAATAACCTTTTTCACGTGCAAATCTTTTTATGAACAATCTATTCTTGTCGTTGCATAGATGGAGACTGTATACCGTTTCAGTTATCCCAAATGCTTTTTCTAAGAATACTGTATCACTCGTCTTTGATCTTAAGCCGAAAGGCGGATTCATTATTACTGTATCAATTCTTCTGATAGGACTTTTTCTAACATCACTTAATATCGTATCATACATTAATATTATATCGCCTTCTAATTTAGCAACCCTCCATGCGTTCTCGCCTAATAGTAATAATATTTCATAGTCTATATCGATTCCCACTGCATAGGATGCCCCAAGGAGAAGTGATCCGAGAAGTAGGCGACCTGCCCCACACCCCAAGTCTGCTATCACTTTGTTTTCAACATCTCCTCTCATATATGCCTCCCAAAGCATATCGGCGGCAATACTAGCTGGTGTAGTATATTGCTCAAGATATAGTTTGGGAGAAATCGGCTCCTCTATTCTCTGTAATAGTAGTTCTAGATCTCTTTTTAACAACTAGTTGTTCACCAAGGAAAGATGTATCTTGACATATCCCCTGTAAGAATCATTAGCGTCTCCCCTGGTGTTAGAACCGGTTTCTCATAATCGTATAGGTCGTCTATTGGTAGGCGGGGACATGATACTATAGTATAAGCGTCAATTTCTGGTATGTCTATATTTCTAAGAATGTGCTTGTTTAATTCGTCCGCTATGAAAACATATGTCTTTATATCCTTGGTTCTCGCTTTCTCGGATAACACTTTCACTAGCCATGGACGATGCTGCCCTGGCTTGCCTCCGTCTATTATGCCCAGTGTTCTCATATCAGTAGCTTTCATGAGTACTCCGTATCTCTTCATTAACAGTCTTCGACCTTCCTCCGTTATGTCAACAATTCTGTTCTCATAGGGATCTATTTTTACTACTCTCTTAGTTGTAGCTAAGTATACTCCTAGTGCATGAAACATTCCACCAGATATTATTGTGAAACAATCTACTTTGTCCTTGATACCTGTTGCTGCAGAATATTCGCAACCAAGCACTTGTCCGCTCACCATTACATTATACTTCGGAGAGCCTACAATGGGGTTGAAGCCATTAATTGAGAGAAAGTTCTTTAACTCACTTATGTTATGTGAGTGCTGGATCACAGAGAGAATGCCTACGTTCTTACACTTTATCTCCTTTAAATATTCTATTAGATTATTCAACAAGCTTGTACTTAGACTATATTTGTACTTTGCTTCTATAAATACTGTGTTAATCTTTGGCTTATACCAAGGGTACATATTGTGTCCAATATGTACTAGGAGGTCAGCATTAATTCTTTTAGCGTGTTCTTCAGCTATATCGCATGCCCCATAAGTGGCTGATAACGATACTATTATCTCTATGTGTGGATGTTGCTTTTTGAGATAATCTACTATATGCTTATAGTATTTTTTAAGACCGTTGGGAAGTTGAATTAAGATCCTCTTATAGTTGTTTTTACCTATTATTTCAGATAAATAGTCTAATTTAAAATCATATGGTATGTCCATTATTTTTCCTACATTTCACGCTATCCGGCCACTGGTTTCTTCTTATATTCGCGTATTACTATCCTTGTAGGTAGTGGTATCTTGGATCCACCTATTCTTAGAGCTTCCTTGGCATGCTGTAGGTGTTCTTTCCTTACTCTTATTTCTATTATTGCTTGCCCTGGATAGACTCTTGCTGCCGTTCCGACTGGTTTACCAAAAGCGTGTCTCATACCTTCTTGTAGACGGTCAGCTCCTGCGAATGCCATCATTTTATGCTCTCTTAGAACGTGATGTGGATATACTCTTATCTTTAGGAAGTAGTTATCTTCGCCGACATTTGTTGCCATGTACTTGTGAGTCATTACTCTCGCTGCTTCCAGAGCGTTGTGCCTTATTTGGCCAGCTTCTATTACAACTAATTCTACTACATAGTCGTATTCTCCCTTAATGTTACCCATTTCAAACTTAGTTATCTTTGGCGG
>JALVFK010000252.1 GCA_027030065.1 Desulfurococcales archaeon
GCTCCAGAACCACTCCAAATAAGAGAAGACGTTATAAAGAATATTGAGGGCAAGGTAACATACTATAAGGTAAACGATGTAAGCCAAGTAATAGAGAAACTAGACGTACTATACGTTACCAGGCTCCAGAAAGAGAGACTACCAGACCCAAGCCTCTACGAGAAACTAAAGGGAAGCTACAAGATAGACAAGGAATTCCTATCAAAGTTCAAGAAAATACCAATAATAATGCACCCACTACCAAGAACATGGGAGCTAGACCCAAGCGTAGACAGCCTACCACAAGCCAAGTACTTCCAGCAAGCACAAAACGGAATGTACATGAGAGCAGCATTAATCAAAGAAGTACTAGGAGTCTAACAAGAAGAAAACCCCGACTACAATAAATCTCCTTTTTACTACATGTGATACTACTCTACTCGTAACTCGATTAACCTCGCTTCAACATCCTCTATAGACGCCCCCAAACCACCTACCTCCACTTTTTCCCCTGATAATGTCTCAACAACAATGGTGCGGACATTGTCTCCAGGCGCCCTAATTATCTTCTTGATATATCCTTCAACTACTACTGGCTTCCTCGTACCGACCCTGTATCCCTTAATCTTGGTTCTCACATTGTATCCATCATTTAATGCCCTCAAAGCCACATCCATTGCTAGCCAGTGATGAGTAGTGATGAATTTTTCCCCACGTTCCACCTCTACTGGTTTAATTGTTTTAGCTAGTCTCCAGTACCCGAAATAGTAGACTTCATTCATTATTAAGACGAGTTCCCACTCACGTGAATGCATTGTATAGTTCTCTGTCAACAACATGACATCTGATAAATCGGTTTCAAGAACCTGCAGTATACCAGTAGGCAGCCTCCTTATCTCTGCACGATTTATAGCCATTACCTGCTTGATTATTTTTTCCTCAACGTCTTTACCTATAATCGTTACCGCTAGTATTGAGTGTTTATCT
This sequence comes from Desulfurococcales archaeon, assembly GCA_027030065.1. GTDB lineage: Archaea > Thermoproteota > Thermoprotei_A > Sulfolobales > WANQ01 > JALWGO01. The sequence goes on from JALVFK010000252.1 coordinate 967, forward strand.
CTTCGAAGCCTCTCAAACATTGCCACCCATAACCTATCTAGTGTGCTACCGCTAACAGATAGGAATCCATCGTATCTCATATCGGCTAGAATCTTCTTCGCCTTCTCTAATCCCGAGTCAAGACTATAGTTTATCCATATGAGTGGTTCACGTTCATGTACGCTAGACAAGTATAGTTTCGATAACTCGTCTATTAGCCTCTTAATCCTCAAGTACACGTCATCAATATATCTCCTTGCATAGAGGTTCAATGCTACATCTGGTGATAGTGCACGATAAGTTCTAGGTCTACCGATCTTAACCTCTATAAGCCCTTTCTTCAATAAAGAGTCTAATACCTCATATACTCTCGGCTGAGGGATTCCAGCTTTAGATGCGATGACAGAAGCAGAAGCTTCACCTATTTCAATTAACGCTAAGTAAGCTCTAGCCTCATAGCCGCGGAGACCTACTAGTTCAAGGAGCTCTAGGAGCCTATTCGTATCCTCCATTCTCTCACACCATGCTTTTACCAAGACCTAGACATATTATATAGGTTGTACATGCTATAGATAAAAGCATTGTATTTACCAGTTGTCATCTAATGCTTTCTACTAGGTTTAGCTAAACCAGTACTTTTTCGGTTACTGGGTCAAACACGTATATTCTCTGTGGATCAATGTATAGTTTTATCTTTGACCCGGGCTCAAGCATTACTTCCTTAATGGTTTTTACCTTAACTATAGTATCATCTAGCTTAACATTGATTATGGTCTCTGTACCCAGTGGTTCAACTACGTAGACCTCTGCTTCAACTATATTGTTTTCACGTTTCCCACGATCTTCTACGATGCCTATATGCTCGGGTCTTATACCTAGTACGACCTCTCTATCAACACCTAATTGTCTCTCAATTATTCTCCCCATCTCATCGGGTAGTATTATCTTAAAGGCCTTGCCCCGTAACACGTAGCGGTCTTTTTCTAAACCGAATATCACGTTGATGAAATTCATTGGAGGAGTACCTATAAATCCCGCTACAAACAGTGTTTTCGGCTTATGGTATATTTCCCTGGGGGAACCTACTTGGAGCACTCTACCCTTATTCATAACCGCTATACGGTCAGCCATACTCATTGCTTCCACTTGGTCGTGGGTAACATAGATTGTTGTTATCTTTAACTCCTTTTGAATCCTCTTAATCTCGGCTCTCATCCTAATCCTAAGTAGGGCGTCAAGATTACTGAGGGGTTCATCCATCAACCATACCTTGGGGTGGCGGACAAGTGCTCTAGCTAAAGCTACACGTTGCTGCTGACCACCGCTAAGTTGTTTGGGATAGCGGTCGAGTAGCTCTTCTATTCCGAGAAGACTTGCGATCTCTCTTACTCTCTTATCGATTTCGTCCTTAGGAATTTTACGTACTTTTAAGGGGAAGGCTATGTTGTCATAGACCTTCATGTGGGGGTAGAGAGCATAGGTTTGGAAAACCATAGCGACGTCTCTCTTCCTTGGAGGTAGATCTGTTACGTCTCTATCACCTATGTATACTCTACCCTTTGTAGGCTTCTCTAAGCCAGCAACTATTCTAAG
>JALVFK010000253.1 GCA_027030065.1 Desulfurococcales archaeon
AGAGTCCTCCTAACCTTATCAGCATAAGCACCAGCAATAATCAAACCAGTACTAAGCAAAGGCATGGATATTCAACCTTTACTCTCTTTTTTAAGTCTACTATACATATTTCTATGGTCATTAGAATAAATTTGTTATCTATAATTGGGGTCTCAGGAAACCTTCATTATTATTTTTATACCAAAGTTTTTATCATAATTGTGGCATTATTATAGGTACAGTTATGATATACGTGCTGAGGTGTGCTAACCGTGTCTAAGATAGAGGAAATAGAGAGTAGAGCTGAGGAGATTATTCTGGCTGCTAGGAAGCAAGCAGAGAAGATAATTGCTGAAGCCAAGCTCAAGGCTAGAGAAATAGCAAATAAGCCCATCGATAAAGAGGAGTTTGAAAAAGAGGCCGAGAAAATAATCAAGGAGGCAGAAGAAGAGGCTAAGAAGATACTAGAGGAGGCTGAACGTAGAGCTAGAGAGTTAGAAAAGAAGGGTAAGGCTAAGGTAGACGAAGTAGCTAGAAAATATGCTTCAGTAGTTGTTGGAGTCAAGGTGGAGTAGGGCCTTGTCCCTTCTAAAGCTACCCGAGGAGATGTATAAGACTACAATATATGTGTTGAAGGATGAACTAGACACAGTAGTCAAGATTCTGCAGGATGTAGGAGCCCTACATGTCTCAAAGGCTAGAATGCTTAAGCCAGCTGAGAAAGCGGAGCTTGAGGAAAAGCTTAAGAGAGTTGAGGAACTAAATACTATAATTGACAAGATATTATCTGAGCTAAAGATAGCTAAGCTTGTCGAAGTAAAAGAGGAAATCGATGCCTACAGATTGGATGAGATATTCGATGAAGTCTACGAGAAAACTATGACTATATGGAGAACAGTTGAATTAACACTTCATGAAATAGCATCTGTTGCGGAGGAGCTTGAAAGAAAGAAAATGTTTGCAAAATATTTAGAATGTATAAAAAACAGTTTGGGTAATGTTAGTATCAACGGATTAGACTACCAGGGAAAAATGTTCGTTGTTAAAACAATAGCTGTTCCAAGAACATTTGAACCTATGATTAGAAAACACTTATCAGATAAAATAATAGTTGCAACAATCCCGTGTGGTGCTGATCAATTATTTATTATAGTAGCTTCTCCTAGAGATATCGAGGAGTTAAATAGAATAGCAATAGAATTCCGCGGAAAAATACTAGAATTCAGTAAAATAGAGGGAAAGAACGTAGAAGAAATATTAGCGAAAGTCACAGATACGATTAGAATATTAGAAGAAAAATATGATAATCTAAAGAAAAAACTCTATGAAACCATAGACTATAATCTAGAGACATTAGCATTTGCTAAAATAGTATCAGAAAACGAGTATGAGAGACTCAAAGCACTCCTCTTGGGCGCAGAGTCAAAGTTCCTATACGTTATTACCGGCTGGACCCCCGAGAGCAATAAAGGCTTGTTATTAAAGAGAATTCACGATGAAACTAAGAGCGGTATAGTATTAATGGATAGAGTTCCACGCTTATTAGAGAGTAAAGAGGAAGAAGAAACACCACCATCTAAGATAGAGAATAAGGGGTTGTCGAAACCATTCGAACTATTAACCAAGCTTTACGGTATGCCCAATTATGGTGAATGGGATCCCACTCCTCTAATAGCATTCTTCTTCCCCATATTCTTTGGATTCATGATAGGAGACGCCGTATATGGTGTATTCCTCTTCCTTCTCGTATACTTTGTTCTTGATAAAATGGTGGAAAACCCTGAATCTGAAGGCTATAAGATGTTTAAGAGGATTCTCTATGCTTCAGCTATAGCAACGGTTATTGCAGGAGTATTGCAGGCCTCTTATCTTGGAGATCTTTTAATGCATGTATTGGGATGGAGTAGGGAGGAATATCTGGCTTTTAGGGAAAGCATAACACCTGTTCCATGGCTTACATCAGAGCAAGTATTTGTTGCGTTTTCCATGCTTATAGGATTAGTTCACATTAATCTAGCACATTTGCTAATGCTTGTAAAAGCGCTAAAGTATAAGTTGAATTGGGATGCATTGAATGAGCTAGGACTATTTATCGCAGAAATCTTTGGGCTACCATATATATTGTCGAGTATGTTACACCTAGTTGAAATACCGTACGCAGATACAATGGTATACATTTCCCTCATCGGTGTACTGTTGATAATAGTATCTAAAGTGAAATTAGCTGGATCTTTTGGAGCAATACTATGGTTATTTGATCTAACAGGTATACTAGGAGATGTAATGTCTTATGCTAGAATAGCTGGAGTCGGATTAGCAACATATTATCTAGCAATGAGCTTTAACCAGATATCAGCACTAGTGTATGATGGCATGGTATCGATTTTAGGTGGTGTTCTAGGTGTAGCTTTAGGAATAATATTGTCGCTACCAGTATTCCTCATAGGCCATCTATTGAACATAGTATTGAGTTCCCTAGGCGGATTCGTGCACTCGTTAAGA
>JALVFK010000254.1 GCA_027030065.1 Desulfurococcales archaeon
ATATATGGATAAAAAAGAATAATCAAACAAATGGTGTAGGTAAGGGAGACTTAGAACTAATGATCTGGCTCTACCATAACAAGGCAACTCCAGCTGGCAAAATAATTAACACAATAACACTGGATACATTGATCAATAACAGCATACAGAGGATTAAATGGAATGTTTGGGCTAGCCCCATACTCGGAAACGGATGGACATATGTTGCAATAACACCAAGTAAACCACTAGGACCATGCGGAGAAATCGCTATTGACTTAACAAGTGTTCTTGAAGAAGTCATATCAATACTTGAAAGATATAATATAAGTTTAAGTAAGATGTATATTATGAGTGTAGAGCTAGGAACTGAGGTATTCTATAATAAAGTAGTTGACGTAAAATGGAGTCTCTACAAGTATATTCTACTTGTAAGGAGTAAACAAACTAATACTATTAGTAATCTATTAAAGGTAAAATACATAGCCGATAACACATTATCGTATCGAAACCACTTAAAACAGGAAAATACTACAATACGTCCTATTAGCAATAAGACAGAAAACTTCAATGGATTACTAATGAGTTCTTTAATAATATTATCAATTATATTATTATATTATGCCTATACGAAGTTTAGAACAAGAAGAGCCAAGTAGTTAAATATATCACATTATTGATTAAGCGTCTAGTACTTTATCGTAATCTATTGGTGGTACAAATACCACAGCTGCAATTACTGATCCATAATTGTTTTCTGGTATCTCTTCTATTGTTTCTATGCGTGTTTTTATTTCCTCAAGCTTCATTTTCCGTACCTTAGCCATTCTGCGTATTTTCTGTAACAATTCCCATTCTAATGTTTTCCTATCTTTTTTGCCGTATGCTTCAACAACTATACCGTATCTGCCATGTTCTATTGATTCTCCAAAAGCCCACGCTACTCCAGCGCTTATTGTTTCTCCAGAACCCCCTTCAATTCTTGCTAGTATTGTAAAGACTATAGAGCCCGGCGTTATTTTTACGTATTCTACTTCTCTTGAATTAGCTGGTAGTATTGATGATACTGGTACTAGGTTGCATTGAGCTATACCCGCATTCATTAATGCTTCATCAAATGCGTTGAGCGGTGAGACTGTGCTTAAGGCTTTTCCCGATGTGACGAAGAAGTATTTTGGTAGAAACCAAGATTCTTTGAATATACTTTGTGCTTCCATACAGTTTCTCCCCTATTATTAGTTGGTTGCAACTATCATTTGAGGATAGAGGTCCCCCTAAAAAGCTAGATTGTTCTAGTCTCATTATGGTTTAAGACCTAATGTATGGTTTTAGATTATTGTTCGGCTTCTCCTTTCGGGAACAACAATAATGTTTTTATAGTGTTAGGTTGTAGAGTTGTGGACGTGTAAGGGGTTTGATATGTTCCAAACGAGAATGTTTACTTAAAGTGTACTGAATGTGGGAGAAAATACCCATTACTTGATAAACACGTTCTATGTGAATGTGGAGGACTACTTCAAGTAGAAATAGATGATGTTGAACAACAAGTTTCCTGGAATCTTTTGAGGAAGCACCCGTTCCGGTTATGGAGATATCGTGTACTCATACCAGTACCAAGAGACGCTGAAATTATATCGTTGAATGAAGGAGGTACTCCTCTTATAAAACTTAAACGTATTGGGAAGCTTGTTGGAGTTAAGAGTATTTACGCTAAATTTGAGGGTACAAATCCTACTGGGAGCTTTAAGGATAGAGGTATGACTGTAGCAGTCACAATGGCTAAGTACCTGGAGTTTAGGAATGTTATTTGCGCTTCTACTGGGAATACTGCTTCATCTATGGCTGCTTACGCTGCTCGTGGAGGACTTCACGCAATAATAGTTCTACCTGAGGGAAAAGTTGCGAGAGGGAAAATTGCTCAGTCAATACTTCATGGTGCTACCATAATATATGTGAAGGGAGGCTTTGATGATGCTCTTAAAACAGTATTAGCAGCTTATGAAGCGGGTTTAGCTTATCCATTAAACTCTATTAATCCGTGGAGAATAGAGGGACAGAAAACCGTAGCCTATGAAATAGTTGATGAGATAGGAGTACCTGATTGGATTATTGTCCCAGTAGGTAATGCTGGCAATATTACTGCCATATGGAAGGGTTTGAAAGAGCTAAGAAAGTTTGATCTAATAGATAGGCTTCCTAGATTAGCTGGTGTTCAAGCTAGTGGAGCTTCTCCTCTTGTAGAAGCATTTAGAGAGAATAGAGAGGAGCTTAAACCAGTTGAGAAACCTGAGACCATTGCTTCGGCTATAAGGATAGGTAACCCTGTTAATTGGAGGAGGGCTTTAAGGGCAGTAAGGGAGAGTAATGGTGTACTATTAAGTGTTAGCGATGAAGAGATACTAGCTGCTCAGAGAAAACTTGCCCGCTTTGAGGGTATAGGCGTTGAACCTGCAAGTGCTGTAACATTAGCGGGCTTTCTAAGACTAGTTGAGGAAAAAAT
>JALVFK010000255.1 GCA_027030065.1 Desulfurococcales archaeon
TAAGAATTGTTGTATTGGGAAGGGGTAGACCCTACGACGTTACTGGAGCATACTGGCTTGCTCTCCCCTTGGTTAGCGACTTAGACCTAGTCTACCCTACAACACTAGTCTATGTATCAGAAGAGAACCCTCAGACATATAATTTCATAGAAGCTTTTCCAATAATAACGTTGAATTCCTCTAAGCTAAGACTACTAGTACTCAATGGTGATAAATGGCGTATAGAGAATATAAGTGTGGGTAGGCCAGCTGTTCTAAACAATACGGTTACACTACCAATAGTAAAGCCTACAACAACTAGTAGGTTAACAAATACAACACAGCCCACTACGACTACAACAGAGAGCAATATAAGAGGATACTATAGTTATAGGAACTTGAGGCTAATAGCTGGTATAGCCGTATTCATAGTAGCCGTAGTAATTGTGTTAGCTTATAAGAAGATCCGTGGGAAGAAGACCTAGTATTCGCCAACAAGTCCCCTAGTATACAGCTTCCTCAAGATCTTCTCAGCCATACTACGCGATCTAGTCTTCACAAATAATAACATACCAGCTTCCTCAACTATGACACCACTATATTTCTCGAGTAGGCTCTTAGCCTCACTCCTAGCTGGTATAACATAATAGCCATCGGGGCTCTTCTTAGACAAGAACTCTCGTACAAGTTCTTCTAAATCTCCTTTTCCCATGGGTATCCCATCACCTACATGTTATGTTTATAGACTCTGACCACCCCTTATTAGTACACGGGTCCTCCGATATGGGTTTTAACCCCTACGAGATTAGGAGAGATTTCCCAATACTAGAACGCGAAGTTAATGGTAGGAGACTAGTATACTTAGATAATGCTGCTACTACTCAGAAGCCACGACAAGTTATAGAAGCTATAAGGGAATACTATGAGAAATACAATGCTAATGTTCACCGCGGCTTCCATACCCTCAGCCAGGAGGCTAGTGAAGCCTATGAGAAAGCTCATGAAACAATAGCTAAGTTCATAAACGCCTATAGCTGGGAGGAAATAGTATTCACCTTCAATAGCACCGAGGCATTAAATCTAATAGCCTATGCATGGGGTTTCAAAAACCTCCGAGAAGGAGATGAGATAATATTAACAGTTATGGAGCATCACAGCAACATGCTTCCCTGGAGAAATATAGCTAGACTAAAGAATGCTAAGATAAAATACGTTGATATAACAGATGACGGCCTTCTAAGATATGATCAATTAGAGGAAATGGTGTCAGAAAAAACACGTATAATAGCGGTTACCATGATGAGCAATGTTCTCGGAACCGTAAATGATATCAAGAGAATAGCCAAAATAGCCCACAGTGTTGACGCTATAATAGTTGTTGACGGTGCTCAAGGAGTCCCCCATCTACCAGTTAATGTGAGAGACCTCGACATAGACTTCCTAGCCTTTAGCGGCCACAAAATGCTAGGGCCAACAGGAATAGGAGTACTATGGGGTAAGAGGGATAGATTAGATGAAATGATGCCCTTCAAGGTGGGAGGCGATACCATAAAGGATGTAACATTAGACGATGTTGTATGGCAGGATCTCCCATGGAGGTTTGAGGCTGGTACACCAAATATTGCTGGTGGAATAGGCTTAGCGGTTGCAGCGGAGTATCTTATGAGGCTTGGAATGGATAATGTGAGACAACATGAAATAGAGTTAACCAGCTATACGTTAAAGCGTATTAGAGAAGAGCTAAGCAGTGATGTAGAATACTATGGGCCATGGGATGCTAGGATTAAGGGAGGAGTAATAGCCTTCAATATAAGAGACTTACACCACCATACAGTTGGTAAAGCTCTAGACATGCTTGGCATCGCGGTTAGAACGGGTAAACACTGTGCTCACCCACTCCACTATAGGCTAGGCATTAATGGTACTGTTAGAGCAAGCTACTATATCTATAATACTAGAGAGGAAGTAGACGCCTTAGTAGAAGCATTGAAGACTATTATAGGGTTAAAGGAGACTTTGAAGACTACTGAGGAGCCTGATGTGTGCCCTGGTGGATAGCGTCCATTATCTCCTGGTATATACCCATAGGCTCAGTGGGTCCAGGATACTTTGGTACTATGAGGTCTACGAACTTTATATGAGTACCATTATTATAAACTACTACCAGTGATGGAGGATAAGCTAATCCGCCACCAGTAACAGCGTAAACAAGTTTCTCATAGAATACTAGTGTTGTTTGAGCCGTAGCCTCACGGCAGTCTAGAGGCCTAAAACTAGTACATACGACCCTAGCAACATAGACCTTATCTGGCTTCTGGTTCTCAAATAACTCTAGTAGCCCCTTCCAAGCACCTTCACGGAACTTAACAGAGTCATTCATATCATTTGAATCAATGAATACAACACCATAAGTATTATTTGGGGGAACCCATGGCCTGGTTGAAGCATAGGTCTCCTTTACAGGGTAGACAATGTATACTCCATCGGGTTGA
>JALVFK010000256.1 GCA_027030065.1 Desulfurococcales archaeon
TAGTCCAACTAAGCTCTTAAGAGAGTTAGAGAGTAAAGTTCTTAAAGTTTAATATACTTCTCCCTCAAAGGTAGCTCTAGTAATATGGTGAAAAGAATATGGTGACGGTAACAGAGGTGCCTGCTGACAAATTCATAGAAAAACTAGCATTATACTTAAAGGAGAGAATAGTAGAATTGCGCCCACCAATGTGGGCATATATGGTTAAAACTGGAACGAATAGAGAGAAACCCCCTGAAGACCCTAATTGGTGGTATTATAGAGCGGCTAGTATCCTAAGGAAACTATACATAAGAGCTAGACCCGTGGGAATAGAGAGATTAAGAACTGCTTATGGTGGAAGAAAGAACAGAGGTGTTAGACCAGAGCATTTCAGGAAGGGTTCTGGTAGCGTTATTAGAGAGATATTACAGCAGTTAGAGAGAGCTGGTCTTGTACGTAAAATCCCAGGGAAAGGACGTATTCTATCACCAGCCGGATACAGCTTATTGGACCACATAGCATTTGAAGTATTCAATGAACTTGTTAAGGAGAGACCAGAACTAAAGAAGTATGCTTTAAATCCTCGTAGGCGAAAGTAAATAACCCTACTAACCAGTATTAGTAGATAAGGGATAAAGCAATGAGCGATATCTACGATAAGGAGCTTGAGGAGATAAAGAAGCGTAAAATGCTGGAACTACAGCAACGGTTACTAGAAGAACAGAGGCGGAGAGAAGAAGAAGCATTAAAGGAAGCTAAAAAGCAAGAGATCTTGAGAAGAATACTTACTCCTGAGGCTCGCGAGAGGTTAAATAACATTAAGATAGTGAAACCAGATATAGCAAGTTTTGTAGAAGAACAGTTAATAGCCCTTGCACAAACTGGTCGATTACCAATACCAGTTGGCGAGGATGTAATAAAGCGTATATTAGAACAAATATATTCTCAAACTCACCGTGACATACGCGTTAGAATAAAAGGTAGAATTATATCTGAATAATGGAGGGATGAGAAGTGGCCCACTATAAACCTCATGCTAGGAAGCTACGTTTAGGTAAGGCTCTTAAACAAAATTCACCAGTACCTATATGGGTTATTGCGCGAACTAGAGGTAAATTTAGAACTCATCCTAAAAGAAGACATTGGAGAAGGAATACAATAAAAGCTTAAGGGGGATAATTCTTGAGTGAGAAAAAGACTGCTGATAAGAAAAATGACATGATATATACGTTGTCCTTAGGTAGACTATACTGGGGTAGAAGATCTAATAGATCTAATAGAGCAATAAAATATATTAGGAAGTTCGTTATCCGACACTTCCACGTCAATGATGTTCTAGTAGATCCTCTTGTGAACCAATATATATGGAGTAGAAGTCGCGAAAAACCACCAAGAAGAATCACAATCAGAGTGGTAAGAATAAAAGAAAATGTTGCAAAAGTAATGCTAGCGAATGCTATAAAATAATAACTTAACTATCACTCATAGGTGCTATAATTGCCTATAACAAAGTTGAGTCTCTACGGGAATATAAATATCGGAGTATATATTTTCGCTAATAATAGTATAGCTTTTGTCCCAAAGAATACAGATCAAAAAATAATTGATACAATAGCTAGAACTCTAAATGTTGACGTTTATTCAATCTCTATAGCAGATCTATCGATAATAGGTGTCATGATGGCTGGAAACGATAATGGGATATTATTGCCAAGAATTATTAAGGATAGTGAGTCGTCTGATATAAGGAAAGTCTTAAAGAAGTATGGAATAAACACAGTTGTATTAGACTCTAAATATACAGCGCTTGGCAACCTAATTCTGTCAAACAGTAAGGGTGCGGTAGTGTATCCTGAGTTTGAAAAAGACGTAGTGAAAATAATTAAGGACGTGCTAAATGTGGAGCGAATAGAACAACGATATATAGCTGGTATACCCGTTGTAGGTTCAATAGGTGTTGTTACAGATAATGGAGGTATAATACATCCCGGCGCAAGTGACGCTGAGTTACAAACTCTTGAAGAAGTTTTTAAAGTTCCCCTTACTACGGGAACTGTGAACTTTGGAGTGGTATTCGTTAAATCAGGTTTAGTCGCAAATAATCATGGTATACTAGTAGGTGAAAACACTACAGGCCCCGAACTCATGCGTATTCAAGAAGCCTTTGGGGTGGAATAAAATATGTCGTCTAGAGTTAAAATATTCAGAATAGAAGGATCAATGCTCATAAGTCATGACCGGCTACCAACATGGCAAAAATTCTCTATTGAAGTTAGAGCACTAAAACCCGAGGATGCTGTAGAGAAAGTGTTATCAGAATTAGGGAGTAGACATAAATTAAAAAGAAAGCATATAAGAATTAATAAAATAGAGGAAATATCCTTGGACGAGGTAAAGACTAGGCAAATCTTAACTCTTTCACGATTAACTCGGTGGATCAGATGAGTAGTGAAAACAACAAGATACAGCAAGAAATGAATATTCTTTTACAAGAATACGCAGTACTACAAAGATATACAGAGGAACTATCAGCTTATCTAAATAATATAAATGTAGCATTATCAGAAGCTTCTTTAGCTCGCAAAAGCATAGAAGAACTCTCAGCCAGTAAGGAATCAAAAGTTCTAGTAAGTCTTGACAGAAATGCGAATGCCTTTATTAGAGCGGAAGTAAAAGAAAAGAACAAAATAGTTGTAAACATAGGCGGGGATTATTATCTTTACACAACAGTTGATAAAGCATTAATTTTATTAAACGAAAAAATAGAGGAGCTTGAAAAGTCGCGTAAAAATATTCAGAAAGAGTTAGCAGAAGCTATAAATAGAATAGAAAAAATAAAACAACAGCTAGCAGTACTCCAAGAGAAAATATCAAAGGCCCAACAGTGATTGTTTCTATTAAAGTATTTATTGAGGAATATTGTACAAGAGTACTCAGTTTATTATTTCCAGGTCATTAGTATTATATTGTGTTGTATTATATAATTCATGAGGAGTATTTCCGTGTTTGATAAATTAAGGAAAGTGTTCAAGAACATAATAGACGTAACAACAACTCGTACAATAACAGATAAGGATTTCGAGGAATTTCGTGAAGCATTGCTATTAGAGCTGATAGAAAATGATGTAGCTTATCAAGTTGCTGAAGAAATAATAGAAAAACTCCGTGAAATCATTGTTGGATTAAAAGTTCGAAGAGCGTCAAGGAATGTTAGGCAGTTAATGCTTGACAAGCTCAGAGAATTATTGTTGGGGTTTCTTTCTTCGCTGGAATACTTTGATTTAATTGAGGAAGCCAGAAATAGTAGACCCCTCTTAGTAGTATTTCTTGGGGTAAATGGTGTCGGAAAAACTACTACAATCGCGAAATTAGGATATATGTTTAAGCTAAATGATTTTAAGACCTTGTTGGTGGCTGCCGACACCTTTAGAGCTGGAGCCCAAGAACAGCTAGTTGAGCATGGTAAAAAACTAGGATTGCCAGTATTTACAAGACCCTATGGAACAGATCCGGCCGCTGTCGTATATGATTCAATGGTATATGCTAAGCAAAACAAGTTTGATGTGGTATTAGTTGATACAGCTGGTCGAATGCATACGGATATAGACTTATTAGAAGAATTGAGAAAAATTGTAAGAGTAACCAAACCTCATTATAAAATATTAGTAGTTGATGCATTAACGGGTAACGATGCAGTAGAACAAGCTAGAGTATTTGATGAAAAAGTTGGTGTAGATGGCATAATTGTCACTAAGGTTGATGCTGATCCCAAGGGGGGTACCATATTAAGTGTCTCGTATGAGATAAAGAAACCAGTAATATATGTTGGCATTGGTCAGAGCTATGCCGATCTACGTAGATTTGATCCGAAATGGTTCGTTGATAAGATTCTGCAACAAGATAATGGTTAATCTGAAGAAGTATTTAGAGAATAATATTTAATATACCTCTCCGCCTCTTCTAGGTTTAGGCGATATTGACAGTGGGGCTTCGAGAATTAATTGAATCATGGCGTAAGATAATAATGCTTGCAAGTAAACCTGATAGAGAGGAGCTAATGTTATCGATAAAAATAATATTCCTAGGTTTCACTATAGTAGGCGTGATTAGTTTTATAATAAAGTATATTGCATCAATATTAAAATTCTCCTCATAAGCAAGGTGTGAAATGATATGGCTACTAAGCGTGGGGCGATATATGCGGTAAGAGTAACAGCGAGACAAGAGATTAATGTTGCTCTTCTAATGGAAGCCAAGGCACGAGCTAGTGGTTTAAAAGTTTACTCAATACTTGTGCCGCCTGGAGTAAAAGGCTATATAATGATTGAAGCCCAAGGTATACATGTAATACAAGAGCTTATCCGGGATATGAAGCATATTAAGGGACAAGTGAGCGGTTTGGTTAAGTATGAAGAAGTTGAGCGAATACTTAAGCCAGCGCCAGTTATTGAGGGTTTATCGGAGGGATCAATTGTTGAGATAATAGCTGGACCCTTTAGGGGTATGAAAGCACAAGTTGTAAGAATTGATAAACAACGAAATGAGGTAGTATTAAATATCCTAGAAGCATCTTATCCGCTCCAGGTAACGGTTCCAGCAGATTACGTGAGGCCAACTAAGCAGGGTGTTACGTATGCCTAGGAAAAAAACAGTAAAAATACAAGTTGAAGGAGGCAAAGCTAATCCAGGTCCTCCATTAGGACCTACGCTCTCTCCATTAGGCTTAAACGTAGCTGAAGTAGTACAAAAAATAAACGAGGCCACAAAGAAATTCGAAGGAATGACCGTTCCCGTAGAAATAGAAGTCAACTTAGATACAAAAGAATACACTATAAAGGTGGGTATACCGACAACAACAGCGCTTCTCTTAAAGATGGCTGGTGCAAAAGAACCTTCTGGCGATCCCGCTCATCAGAAAATCGGTGATATACCGTTCGAAAAAATCGTTGAAGTAGCATTAATGAAAAAACCACAACTGCTTGCAAAGACATTGAAGGCTGCGGTGAAGATGATTTTGGGGTCAGCGCGTAGCATAGGTTTAACTGTTGATGGTAAGGATCCTAAACAAGTAACACGTGAAGTAGAAGAAGGATACTATGATGCTATTTTATCCAAGTATGAAAAAGAATGGTTAGAGGGTTAAATGAAATGAGCTTCGTGAACAGAAGTGTATTGGAAGAAGCTGTAAGGAAAGCTCTAGAAATAAGTCCTAAAAGAAACTTTAAACAATCGGTTGAATTGATAGTGGTATTGAGAGATATTGACGTAAAATCGCCGGAGGGTAGAATTAGAGAGATAGTCTTTATGCCTCATAAATTAAGGAAAGACGTTAAAATATGTGTTGCGGCTGAAGGCGATATGGCGCTAAAGGCAAAGGAAGGAGGAGCCTATTTAGTACTAACCAGGGATGATTTAAATAAGATCCAAGGAAATAGGAAAGAAGCGAAAAGAATAGCGCAACAATGTGATTGGGTTCTAGTAAGAGCAGATCTAATGCCCCTAGTGGGTAGAATACTAGGACCAGCCTTGGGTCCACGCGGTAAAGTACCAACACCTGTTCCTATGAATGCAAACATTTTGGAGCTAATAGAAAAATATCATAGAGCTACAATGATAAGAACAAAAGACCAACCACAAATAATGTGTAGAGTTGGAACAGAGGACATGAATGTTAAGGAGATAGTTGATAATATATTAGCAGTATTATCTGCTCTTGAAGGCAAGCTTAAAAGCATACATAATATTGAAAAAATCATAGTCAAAACAACAATGGGTCCCCCAGTTGAGGTGAAGTTGCGATGAGTGCAATTACAATGAGTACTAGGACACGTAGAATACCTCAATGGAAAATAGAAGAAGTGGAAGAGTTAGCTGAATTAATAAGAAAACATAAAGTAATAGCTCTGGCCGATCTAACAAAGATACCAACGAAGCAGTTACAAATAATCCGTAAGAACCTAAGAGATAAGGTCGTCTTCAGGGTAACCAAGAACACTCTATTTAAACTAGCAGCTGAAAAAGCTGGCTTAAAGAACTTTGAGGAGTTAAGAAAATACCTAGAGGGCTCCAATTTATTCCTGTTTACAAACATAAATCCGTTTGAACTAGTATTATTGCTTGAGAAATACAAGGCGAGAGCTCCAGCTAAGCCAGGAGATATAGCACCTACAGAAATAGTCATACCAGCAGGTAGTACAGGTATACCGCCAGGACCCATGTTAAGCGTTTTCGGTAGATTAAAAATTCCCACTAGAGTACAACAAGGTAGCATATGGATATCAAAGGATACTGTAGTTGCAAAACCCGGTGACAAAATATCGCCTGAACTCGCTTCAATATTACAAAAACTAGGAATAGAGCCTATCGAGATAAAAATACAGTTAAAAGTCGCTTATGATGACGGCTTAATTATACCTAAGGAGAGATTAATAGTAGATCTAGAGGAGTACAAGAAGAATATAATTGAAGCATATCAGAATGCATTAAAGATTGGTGTAGAAATAGCCTATCCAGAACCAACAATACTAGAGTTAACATTAACAAAAGCATTCCTCAATGCACTAATGCTAGCTGTTGAAGCATCAATAATTACACCAGAAACAATAGAATTGATAATAGCCAGGGCGGAAGCACAAGCTAAGGCACTAGCATCAGTACTTGCACAGAAGGCGCCCGAACTAGGACTCGAAGTAGAAGTACCAGCTCAGCCTGCTGCTGAGGAGGAGAAGAAAGAGGAGAAAGAGGAAGAAGAAAAGAAAGAAACAAGCGAGGAAGAAATAGCTGAGGGTTTAGCAGCATTATTTGGATAAAATATCTTTAACATTTAAATACTCCTGGAGAACCAACAACTACCCTGGTAAAAGATTAAGGAATGTGGAGGTGTTGAACCATAGAGTACATATATGCGAGCTTACTCCTGCACTCAGCTAAAAAGGAGATTACTGAAGAAAACCTCAAGAAAATATTAGAAGCAGCGGGAATCCAAGTTGATGAAGTAAGAGTAAAAGCAGTTGTAGCTGCACTAAAGGAGGTAAACATTGATGAAGTATTGAAGACCGCAACATTACCAGTAGCTGCTCCCGTAGCTGCTGCTCCAGCCGCTCAGCCTGCTGCTGAGGAGGAGAAGAAAGAGGAGAAAGAGGAAGAAGAAAAGAAAGAAACAATTAGTGAAGAAGACATCGCTGCTGGTCTCGGCGCTCTCTTCGGCTAAACTTTTCTTTGTGCAATCAAGGTTAGTCAAAAACAATATTTTAATA
>JALVFK010000257.1 GCA_027030065.1 Desulfurococcales archaeon
GCTCTCCACCACATCATATTGCCGGCAATAGTGCTCGCCTTCTATCCCTTCGGGCTTAGTGCTAGAATGACGAGAGCCGTCATGACTGAGGTCTTGAACGAGCTCTATACTCGTAGCGCCTTAGCATGGGGTTTGCCTAGAAGGGTTGTTATCTACAAGTATGCTTTGAAGAACACTTTAGCGCCAGTTATTGCTTCACTGGGACTATCTTTCGGCTATACTATTATTGGTGCATTTATGGTTGAATTGATCTTTGTCTGGCCCGGTATAGGCTTATATGCGGCAATGGCCTTGCTGAGCTACGATTACCCCGCTATTATTGGTAGTATAGTGTTGGTGGCTATCTTCTACACGGTGATCAATATGATAGTGGATATTATTCACGCAATAATTGATCCAAGGGTGAAACTGTAATGATACCCGAAGATATACGCGTAATATTCAAGCTAATAAAAACAAACCCGGTATCAATGGCTGGTCTAGTAATAGTAGCCGCCTTCCTCATTGTAGGCTTATTGGCACCCTTCATAACGCCTTATCCCCAAGATGCTTGGGGAGAAGTATATCATTTAGACCGGAGGTATCAGCCGCCTTCATGGGCTCACCCCTTTGGCACGGATGAGATGGGTAGAGATATGTTTAGCCGCGTTATCTTGGGTGCAAGGTTCTCGTTGATAATAGCTGTTGGTGTTGTAGGCTTAGCCTTGATTATAGGGATACCGATAGGATTGATAGCAGGTTATCTTGGAGGCAAAATCGGTACAACGCTAATGAGGATAACTGATATGTTCCTAGCCTTCCCACCCCTACTACTAGCAATAGCGTTAGCAGCAACTCTTGGAAGAGGTCTAACCAACACCATTATAGCCCTAGCTATTAGCTGGTGGCCCTGGTATGCAAGGCTAATATATGTCCAAGTCAACTCTATTAAAACACTACCATATGTAGATGCGGCTAGAATAGTAGGAGTACACCCTCTAGCAATAATGTTCCGCCACATCCTACCCAATGCGTTAACACCAGTAACAGTCCAAGCAGCCCTCGACATGGGCTCAGCTATCCTAGAAGCAGCTGGACTAAGCTTTCTTGGAGTAGGTGTAACCCCACCTACACCTGAATGGGGCTTACTGGTAACAGAGGGTTGGAGCTCAATCAATATTGCGTGGTGGATTAGCTTGTTCCCAGGTCTAGCAATATTGATCACTGTTCTAGGATTCAACCTCCTAGCCGATGCTGTTCGCGAGGCAGGTGATCCCAGGCTTAGACGCATATTAATTGTGGGGAGGAAGCTGTAATGTCCGCGAAACCTCTTGTTGTGGAAAATCTTACAATACACTACTATACGTTGGAGGGGATAGTAAAAGCTGTACGTGGAGTAAGCTTTAGCGTTGATAAGGGGGAATCAGTATGTCTCGTAGGAGAAAGCGGTAGCGGTAAGTCAACTATAGGGTTAGCTATAGTTGGAGCCCTACCAGCTAATGCTAGAGTATTATCGGGTAAAATACTTGTAAACAACGTCAACATATTGGAACTCAGTAGTAGGGAGCTTGAAAAAATACGTGGGCGGAGCGTCTCAATAATATTCCAGGATCCAGCAGCCTCCTTTAACCCATTATTTACTGTAGGACAAATGTTATCTGATGTTATACGCTATAAGCTGGGGATACACGATAAAGAGGAATTGAAGAAGAAGGCTATAGAAGCATTAAAGAATGCTGGCTTACCGGATCCCGAGAGAGTCTACAACTCCTACCCCCACGAGCTTAGTGGTGGAATGCTTCAGAGAGCTGCTATAGCAGTAGCATTATCTACTAGACCAGACATACTGATAGCAGATGAACCCACTACAATGCTCGACGTAACACTCCAGGCACAGATACTGGAATTACTTCAAGAGCTTCGGAGAAAGCTTGGACTAGCACTAGTATTCATAACCCATAACCTAGGCGTTGCTGCTGGAGTATGCGATAAGATCCTTGTAATATATGCTGGAGCAATGATGGAGTTCGGGCCAGTTGACGAGGTATTAGTGAACCCCTTACACCCCTATACTCGTAAGCTAATAGAATGTGTCCCGAGATCAAGTGTACGTGTTGGTAGGCTAAAATACATACCAGGCTCGCTACCCGACTTAAGGAAACTACCACCGGGATGTGTTTTCGCGCCACGATGCGAGGAAGCTATGGATGTCTGTAGGGAAGAGGAGCCACCGTTAATCGAGGTTAAACCCGGACACTTCGTAGCATGCCACAAGTATAAGAGGTGATTAAGGATAAGCTTGCTTGAGGTAGTTGACCTAGTAAAATATTTCCCGATAAAGAAGGGCGTGTTTGGGAGAGTAGTAGGGTATGTTAGAGCAGTAGACCACGTCTCCTTTAGGATAGGTGAGAACGAGACCTTTGCTCTAGTCGGAGAGAGTGGTAGTGGGAAGACTACTACAGCTAAATGTATTCTCGGCTTACTCAA
>JALVFK010000258.1 GCA_027030065.1 Desulfurococcales archaeon
CAGTGCACCTCAAGTACTTCAAGAACGGCAAGCTCGTCTTCGAACAGGAGGGCATGACTGACTGTGACGGCAAGGTGACCTTCACCAAGGTACCCCTCGCGGTCAGCAGCAACACCACCGCCACCAACGAGATACTCGTCGAGCTCTACACAACCAACGAGACACCCTACATAAGGCACAACATAACCGGCGCTAAGTTCAACGACGTCGGCCTCCTCGTGGGCAACTGGAGCCTCACCAACTACATCTTCAAGAACATGGAGCCCGCATGCGGCAACGACATAAACATCCCAGCGTGGATCTTCAGCTTCTACCTCGAGGCTGACGACCACGCGGGCAACGTGCTCAAGGCCTTTGACGTCACCACCTACAAGAAGACTCACATGTGGGTGGGCGTCGCCCTCAACGACAGCTACTGGGAGATGCAGCCCAGCGAGTGCGTAACCCACTGTCCATGCCGCTACGACACCAACGCCACGTGGAGCATATTCAACATGACCGGCTTCGGTAGCAAGCCATACGGCAACGGCATGGACGAGGCCAGGTGGGTCTTCACCAGCGGACAGTTCGACAAGGCTCACCCGCACCTCTTCGTGGCCGGCGGCAAGTACCACTTCATAGTGTGGTACGGCGGCGTAGTAGTCTACAACTATACCGTTGAGCTGCCCAAGCCCAGCAAGGCCCTCGACTGGAACAACATCATCGACACTGTCGGCTGCGTCAACGAGACCAGCATGGAGTCTACAACTAAGATCTACGACCACGGCACCAGCGTGGACATAGCCAACCTCTACAAGTGGAACCTCACCAAGGGCGGCGAGATTAAGCACCCGTACTTCTACTTCATCGGCAGCATGCCCGGCGAGAAGCCCACACTGAAGCTCATAACCTGGGTCATCGACCTCAAGGTCTTCGCGCTCAGCAACGGCGGCAAGGGCCTCATACCAGGCCTCAACCTCACCATGATCTACGCTGAGGCTATCAACACAACCTACCTCACCACCAGCGGTGACATTTGGAGCAACCTCGTACACGTAAGCAGGTTCTACGACGAGACCATGCAGTACGCCTTCAGCGCCGTTGACGGCGGTGCAGGCGACATAGACGGCGCAAAGAACGGCGTCATCGACATACTCGTGCCCGTATGGGCGCCCAGCGTGCCACGCAGCCTCGAGTGGAACCACTACCACGTAACCTTCGGCGCACCAATCAGGAACGCCTGGCTCCTTGCAGGCAAGGAGTACGGCACACCCAACGTGCCTGACACCCCGAGGAACATCGACACTACACTCTACTACGTAAGTAGCGGCAACTACTACCGCTTCACAAGTGGCGACTACGAAGTCTACCTCTACGGTTACATGGTAGGTCCATGGAACTACACTACCGGCGAGCTCGATGACCAGCTCGGCTACTACAGCAGCGGCAGGTACTACGCAACCAGCCTCTACCCAGAGTGGTATAAGAACTACAAGGGCACCTGGTACGAGTTCAGGGCTAACACCAGCACCGCCTGGATAGGCGGCATACCCGACGTCGACCACAGCAGCTGGAACCTCACCCTCTGGAGCGGCGCCGCAAAGATGGTGCGCACCACTGCCATGGACGGCTTCTGCGCCTGCGTCAAGACACCTGAAGGCTCCGGCATGGCCAAGCAGCCAATAGAGGTCTATGTGAACGGCATGAGCGCGCTTGACTGCCCGTCCTGCGCCGCAGCTATGACCACCGGCTACACCGGCGCTGACGGCTGCGTGCTCTTCAAGCCTAAGACCACCGCCACCGTAGCCACACCTGAAGGCGACATGCCCGTATACGGCGACGTCGTAGCCTTCAAGTTCGACGTTGACACCGCTTGGGACGGCAAGCCCAACACCACGCTCACCTACACCTTCAAGACCTGGCTCAACATCGACGACATGGTGAAGCCGTACGGCCTCACCACCAAGGACGTAATCGACCCTGACACCATGAGCTACACCATCAAGTTCGGCGAGAGGAACAACATAGTCGGCAACGAGATACCCACTCCGACCGGCTGCTGCCCAGAGCAGGTCTGTGTCGACCTGGCCTGGAGCAGCATAAAGGTCACCGTCTACGACTGGGCCGGCAGGCCGCTCAAGAACGCCATGGTCGCAGCCATACTCAGGAGCCCGAGCAGCAAGAGCATGCCCAGCAGCATAAACTTCACCGACGCGACCGGCAGCACCGAGGTCTACGTGCCACCAGGCGAGAACGAGTACCAGCTCCTCGTCTACTGGCGTGACAGCTACCTGCTCTTCAAGGCCGGCAAGATACCCAAGAGCATCGTGATATTCGACACCGTCACCGACTACGACACGCCGAGGACCTACATGCCCGGCGAGGGCACCACGCTGGAGACCTTCGTCTACGTCGGCATGATAAAGCTCGTCAACGCTGACGGCAAGCCGCTCAGCCCAGACGCGCTCA
>JALVFK010000259.1 GCA_027030065.1 Desulfurococcales archaeon
ACATTGTTTTCTTCTAGGAATAGCTGGCGTGATTCTAGTTCATCCCATACTTTTAACTGGGTAAACGTGTAGGAGGGGTTTTGGGGAGCATAGCCCACCAATACTGGTAGTCTAGCAACATCTTCTTCGCGTAGAGGGTTTAAGCCTAGTACCCTTATCTGGCCCTCTACCCTAGCGTTATAGACCCATGGGATTAGTCCTAGTAGGCTTCGGATAAGAGTAGTCTTACCGCTCCCCGTTCCACCGAGCACGATTGTTAAGCCTTTGTGGAAAACAGTTGAAATATTCTTTAATGCAACCCGGCCATTACTGTAGGTTACCGTTAAGTCCTCGACGTAGCCGATATGTTTCTCCACGGAGCCGCCACCTTCATCCGGTACAAGACGCCTACAACTACTATGCCTATCACTATGAGTACTGTACGCTCAACTGGGTAAATAAACGAGACACTAGCCCATATCTGTGGCGGGATAGTAAAGCCAGCAACTAGTGGGAAGTATATTTGGGCTATTAGGCTACCAGCCATATGATCTACTAGTAGTCCAGCAAACCCTGCTGGTATGATATACTTGTATGGTTCCTGCATCCAAGTGTATGTTGCTACTGCTATTATTAGGCCGAGTACGTGGAACCATGGATAATAATAGTATTCCCAGAACGCGCTACCACTTACAGCAATGAATCCTATAATCAATAAGGCGTGTAGTATAGTGTAGCCTATAAGCCCCTTCCTACCCCAGTAGAATATCATTGATGAAGCAAGTGTTCCGAGAACCATTGGGAGGGGGGAGAAGGGGCCGAAGATCCCCGCTGGTGGTATGAGAGATGCTATTCCCCCACCAATAACTGCTACGACTAGTGCTGGGAGGGGTGGTAGTAGGAAGCCAACGATAACTGGTACTAGTGCTCCAAGACTAATACTCCCCTGCACTCCGAGTAATGGGAATGCTGGTATCTTCGTTATCACTATGGTAAAGGCTATTAGTATGCTTACTAGAGCAATATACCTTATACTACTAGGCCTAACATGAGAATACTGGCTAGCCATATCCTTCTCCTCAAGGAGGACATTAGCTATAGGATTACATGGCCTCCATTAACACTATTATAAATCAGTATAAAAAGCTAACCCGACTGCAAATATCTAGGACACGTGAAGGATAATGATATTGCATAGTAGACGCATCTAGATGTATTTTGCGTACTGGTTTACCGAATAAGCATTTCTTAGAGCTAGTTCTAGCTTCTCCCCTGTGTCTATAAGGTATGTGTAGTGGAGGTTAACTAGTTTCAATGCTCCTCCAGGTAAGGGTACTTGGAAGCTTGCTTGTAGTCTCGTTATCTGTTTCTTCTTTTCAAGTATTTTCACTAGCCGTTTCAAGACTTTATCATAGGTTCCCGTAACGGCTCTCTCTTCTCCATTAGTACTTGCCTTGATTTTCCCCTGTAGCTCTGGGTCAGGGTTCAAGTACTCGCTGTACTCCTCGTAGAGTATTTCTATGTCTTCGGGTAACGCATAGGTTTTCCCTAGGTGAGTATAGATGTAGACTAGGTCTCCATGTCTAAGCAGTTTAGATATATTGTTCCTCAAGATATCTAATGGCATCCCCGTAGCTTCTCTAATCCATTCAATAGGCATAGGTCTCCCTTCAAGTATTGATAGTATTCTTGAGCGAGTAGTCTTCCTCCACAATCTCTCCACGACTTCAGGGTCTACTGGTACATCAACTCCAGCTCTACGGGCAAGCTCTATGGAGTCAACAAAGCTATCCACATCAACTGTATCGGGTGTAATAATGTAGGCAACATATTTCGGGGGACCCCTCCTACCAGTTGCTCTCAAGATCCTGCCGTGGCGTTGAATAAACCTTAGGGGGCTAGCAACATTACTCCACACGACTAGTAGGTCTCCCTCGGGTAAGTCTAATCCTTCTTCACCAGCACTCGTAGCTACAACGAGTCTTACCTTAGGGTTCTTAGCCTTCTCTAATACTCGGCGTACATCCTCCCTCATCTTAGCCTTACCATATATTGCTACGGGATTATACTCTCGCAGCTTTTCCACAATGTATTCTGCTACTATCACTCTATCCACGAAGACTATTGCCTTAGTAAAGCCCTCATGGTCTCTCAGAATCCTTATAAGCGCATCAAGCTTGTGGGCCGGTCTAACCCGTGGATCATCTAATAATGGTTTAACATCCTTTAATAGTTCTGCGAGAAGCGTTGGCTTGCTTAGACTCTCCTTTAAGGCGAGAGCGCCATCACGTACAAGCCATCTTATCCCCGTCTGGATAAGCCCTCTCTCTCGTCCGGTGAAGAGGTTTCTAAGCTCTTCTAGTCTTGCTAGTACTTTTTTCTCTGCTTCGTTTAGTTCTGCTTCATAGACTTCTCCTATCCATGCTGGAACATAGTTTCTTATTCTCGGGTCACTCCAGCTCCAAT
>JALVFK010000260.1 GCA_027030065.1 Desulfurococcales archaeon
TAGCGCTTTGTATTTCTATTATGCTGTATCCTCTTGGTAGGTTTTCTACTACGTGTGCTACTTCGGGGCTCATGGTTTTTGATATGTATTCTTTGTCTTGTGAGTATGTTAGTGTTCCTATTATTTTGAATGCTGTGTTTCTTAGTACGTCGCTTGGGAAGTGGGCTATGCCTTGGCTGCTAAGTACTATTCCTACGCCATAGTTTCTAGCTATTAGGGCTGCTTCTATGCTTGGTCTGGTTTCTGTGCTTCGTTTGTCGAGGAATCCTGCGTATTTTGCTTCGTCTACGATTATCATTGTGTTTAGTGTTGTCTTGGATGATTGTGTGTAGTCTAGTAGTCTGCGTACTATTAGGTCTGTGAAGAATATTCTTGTATGGATGTCTAGGGCGTGCATGTCTAGTATTATGCCCTTGTATTCCCTGATTTTTCTGTAGATTGTTTTTAGGCTGATAGTGTCTGGGGAGGAGTTGTAGATGAGTTGTATTTCGTGTAGTCTTGCTTCGAGCTTGTTGACTTCTTCGAGTCTTCGTGATCTTACTGTTCTGTGTAGGCCGTCTATTATTTCTGATATGTTGGGTGGAGTACGCTTCCATGTGCTTCTATCGTTCTCGTTTATTCCCTTGGATTTGAATGCTTGGATAACTGCTTGTAATAGTATTCCTAGCTGTAGTGGTCCTAGCCCGGTGGCAACGCAGAATGCTTCGGTGAATGCTCTTGCTCTCCTGCTAGGGCTACCGCTAGTGAATCCTATTTCGCGGGATGCTAGTAGGCTTAATGGTTCGATAGGATTTACTGCTAGGTCTATTACGGGTGGGCCTAGATCGGTGAAATGTCCTAGGTAGTCGAATACTATTAGTTTTAGCCCATTGAGCCTATTCATCCAGGTGAAGTTGACGAATCTGCGTAGGAAGCTTGTTTTACCCCAACCGCTAGCGCCTACGACGAGTATGTGTGGGTTTAGTAGAATACTGGGGTCCCAGCCAACGGTTTTACCTATTAAGCCTCGTGCTATGTTTATAATTCTCTCGTCATCGTATATGTAGGCGTCATTGTTGTCTAGATACTTGTGTTTGCGTAGAGATATCCACCCAGTACCCTGTAGGTATACGTCTAGGATTCTACCTATAGTGAGTCCTCGTTGCAGTGTTCTTGTTAGCTTATCTCTCCAGCGTCCAACGTTAAACCACCACCAAGTATATGCGCCGCCAAGTATGCTGGCAACAAATAATCCTAGTATTGTAGTCCACAAACAGTTTCAGCCCCATACAACTACGCGTGGTATAAAAGAGAAACATCATGCAAACAATTAAAAACACCTAGTTGTAGGATGGTGGAAAGGGTGGCGGCAACCCTCCCAGGGGGCAACGCGGCACCAATTACTGTGGGGGTCTGGGGCGAAACCGCCATCCCCACAAGCCCCATAGGGGGTGGAGAAGCCGTGAGCCGTGTCCTCCTGGGAGGGAAAAGCCCTGGATCCCCGAGTTGGGAGGGGGAGGAAACAACAACTAGTTTTTTGCGAAAGGATGAGATGGTCCGGATAGCTTATGCGCATGGAATGGTGTTAGGCGATGTCACTTTAATAAAGGACCGACGAGGCTATGATTTATGGAGAGCACAGGTATCTACAACGCATCCAGCGCTGGAGAAGGCTTTTGTTGAAGGATTCTTGCCTCTGAGTACTGATGGCATGGTTAGGAAGTATCCGGTACGTGGTGCTGCAACACCGTATAGGTGGAATATCTATGCTTGGATAGAGCCGAGTATAGCTAGAATACTAGCAGTTAGAGGAGCGGGAGCTGTAGATTTCTATAGTGGTTCGAAAGAGCTTCTTGCTGCGTTTACTGCGGGATTATTTGATACCGATGGTGGATTAACGTTAACTATTGTTAGGAGGAAGAGGATGAAGTATAAGCCTAGGTTTGAGCCTAGAGTGTCCGTGTATAATTCTGATAAGGAGATGCTCAGGGTATTAAGGGATTCCTGGCTTAGGTATGGGATAAAACTGATGTTGAGGAAAGATAGAGATCCTCAGCTGAAAAGACCTTGGAAGGGGAAGCTGGTAGTATATGAGTTGGCTACGGCGTCCTATAGTGTCATAGTGGAGTTTCTTGAAACTATACTACCTTATATGAAGCATTGGGAGAAGATAGTGAAGGCGAAGATTACTGTAAAGCATATTACATCTATGACACCATGGAAGCCGGAGCCTATAGCCAGTTTAAGAGATAAGATAAATGCCCTGATAAGACAACAGGTGCAGGAGAGTATTAAGCAAGCGGAGGAAGCTTACAAAAATATGAAAGCATACATTATAACGCGTAACCGAGTAATAGAGAGGACTGTTAAAAGACCTATGAGAAATCCTTCTTCTCCCCCTCCCACTTTCTCTTATATCCTATTGTCTTCTAATACCATGTAAT
>JALVFK010000261.1 GCA_027030065.1 Desulfurococcales archaeon
TTATAGTTTCCCTTGCGACTTTTGAGGCAATCTCTATTAGTGATAGTGGAGAATAATATGTTTCTATTAATTTTAGGGCTAGACTACGTATTTTGAGTAAGACTTCCTCGCTGACTTCTTTTACCTCTACACCAAACACGGGTAGCAGATAGGTAGAGTCTAAGAGTATTGCTAAGCCTTTATTGGTTCCATTCTTCTTGTTCACTCTCACTCTCATTTTCGAATTCCTCGACAGTTGTTGAAGCCCACTTCTTTCTACTAACTGCTAAGAGGAATGGATCGGGGGCTTTTTCAACTACGATACGCTTACCCTCAGCTCTTACTATAACCAAGTCACCTTCACGAAGCCCTACTGCTTCTAATATCTCCTTAGGCAGGTATAGGGCTCTCTTCTTACCCACACGAATCCTTCTCTCAAGCATTAAAGAGGTCTTTCTACCTGGCAAACAAGTTTCACCAGGTAACTAATTACTAGCCAGGTAAAATAAATATAGTAACATTACAGTAACTTGGTTTTTTAAACTAGTTATCTAAGATATGGCTTTCTAAGCGAAACAATAGAGGAAATATTTAGATATAACGCGAAGTGGGTTCCTTATAAATAGACTGATAATCTTTTGCGAGTTTATTTGATCTATTCCCGTGTCCTGAAGTTAGCATGTGATTTCCTCATAGTATTGTTCTAGATCACCTTTCCATGTAGGGTCTTGGTATTCGGGAAGTTTGACTCTAGTATAGTAGGGTTTAGCTATTATTTCTAGTAGCTCATACTCCCTTAGGAAGTAATAGGAATACGTCGTTTTAGCCACTATTGCTGCATCTAAACCCTTAAATGTCCCGCCTAGAGAGACCACGAGGTCGCCTCTATCAACGGCTCCAGAGTCGGTAGCCATTAGTGATGCCTCTATAGCTATTTTTACTCCTTGACCAAATATGCTTAGAACCTTGTCTATGATTGTTTCTGGTAGGGTTTGCTCCCAGCCAATACTTCTAGAAGGGGGTGCTAGAGGCCTTGTGCTTTGAATAATAATTGCTCCTAGTGATTTAAGACATTTAAGAGCCTTAACATTATGGGGGTGTTTGAGTCCTATGGGGATTTTCCCTCTAGGACCCCAAGTCTCGTCGGGAGGATGAGTTACTACTACGAGCTTTAATCTAGTGTTTAAATCTCTAAGTAGTCTAGCCGCCTTCAAAGCACTCCTACCAGTCTCGCTTGCAACTATTAACGCAGACACTCCTACATCAAGAGCCCTCCGAACAGCCACACCTATAACATGACCAGTATTTACCTCACCCTTAAACCTATAGTAATACACCTCACGCGAAATAATATTATCACTCTCTGTTTTACCCATTTACTCTCCCATATTCAATAAAGAAATCTAAACTAAATAAATAATCGATGACATGGTGACTGAAATTTAAACCTAAGTGGTATCCGGCTACGAAGGCCGGGGATACAAAAATGATGTTTCCGGCATGAACCATAGATTGAAAACGTTCTTCATAGGTGATTATCACTAACGATGTCACTCCTGATAATCTAGAAATGCCCGAGCTTGCAAAAGTATATTGGTTGGAGGACCAAATAAGAATGGGGGTACTCGGGTTGTCCAAGGTAGTTAGGGCGAGATATGAGAAGGGGGTATTAAGGCTTCTCGAGCCTGTCCAGCTTAAAGAGGGAGAAGAAGTCTTGGTTAGAATAGAGAGTCCTGAGGATAGGAAGAAAATAGTTGAAAGGTTTTATGGGAAAAGAGGTAGTGCGCCAAAGGAGCTTCTAGACGAGTTCATGTTGGAGGCCGAGGCCCAGTGATACTGCTGGACACCAACGCTATTGTATACTATCTCCATCGTGTCGAACCTTATGCTTCTAAGGTGAAACGGATACTAATTGAGAGGAAAGACTTTGCAGTATCACTTAGAGTTATTGACGAGGTAATCTTTACTCTCATAAGACTTGATGCATTGAGGAGACTCAATATCAGGAGGCTAGACCAGCTACGAGAGTATATAAGGAAGCATGGTATTGAAGAATTCGCTAACGCTTTGAATGACGTTGAAGGGCTAATAGAAGAACTAGGAATAATCGTCTTAGAAGATAAAGGTAGCCTAGGAGAACTTCTAGAAGCCATGAGAAGTTACAACCTTCTTCCAGGAGATGCTTTAATAGCAGTAACAGCTAGGCACTACGGTATAGACACTATCCTCACCTTTGACGAGGACTTCAAGCGAGTGCCATGGCTAAGAGTGGTCCCTTAGGCCTCCAAGACTATCAAGCAGGATTATCAGTGATAAGGTTAGAACTAACCTGGTTTCCCGTCCGAACAAGGGGTCAACAACTCTTCCTTAGAGAATAGTAAAGGCTCATATATGGAGTTTATTTGTAGCGGGCCCGCCGGGATTTGAACC
>JALVFK010000262.1 GCA_027030065.1 Desulfurococcales archaeon
AGCACTATATTGTTCGTGGGTATATTGTGGATTCTATCTTTCTCAGTAATATTGGAATCTAATAAACTCAAGTATACAATTATGGACTGGGGGCTTTTCATATCCTCTGTTACAGCTATGTTTTCCTTTGCTTCCCTACACTATGTGCTGTATAGTTATGAAGTAATAGAATTATATGAAGTACTAGTATTCCTCATACCCCCTAGCATTATTGTTGTCTTACTCCTCATGTTTGACTCATTCTTATTTAAGTACTTGTTGAGAATACTTAGCCGAGAACAAAGGAAAGAGAGAAGCCTATTGTACATAGACTTATTCATACATATTCTCTACTCATTCGTCTTACTAATACCATTAATAGTTGTCTCAATACTCCTCGTAGCCGTAAAGCCTGGCGAAAAGATCTTCACTGCACTGAGTATTCTCTCATCATATCTTATTGCAGCCCTCATAGTAGCGTTTATAGCAAGAATGTATATAAACCATGGCTTAATAATAGACGGTATAAAAGCCCCACGAGAGCCTTATCTATTAGAATCCATAGCAAACTTCTATAGAATGCGTTACATTAGTGCGCTCGTACTATTGTTTAATCATATAGAAGCTAGCGGACGTGAAGGATTAGAGATCATGAACGAGAAAGCGAGTACTATTGTTCGTCAAGGCGCTAATAATCTTGTTAGACTCCTACGTCGCATGCTACTATATAATAGAGCCTTAAAGCTAGCTGAAGAACTAGATAGGATAAAGGTTATTCTCGTAGAACTACCTAGAATACCAGTTGAGTTTCTAGAAGACTCTAGTGTAGTTAGTTCCCTAAAGTCTATTGAATCAAACCTCCTAAAAACCTACCAATTACTCGTCGAAGGAAAGCATCCAGGTAACTATGTTAAGACTGTGAGAGGGAATGTAAGGAAAATCATAAGTATCTTGTGGAAACATGGAGTAAAAGAACGCGAGGTTTTTGAGGAGATACTAAACGTACTCAGCGAGTTATCAGAAAACCCGAATGCAATTAACAAATTAGTCGTAATAAGACCGCTTCTTATTAGAGATATAAGAAACTATATGGTTCATGGGAGACTGACAAGAGAATACTTCTATTATAACAATAAGATTATTCATAAAATAGAAGTACTTGAAAACTACGATAACCTATACATACTGTACTCTACCATTTTATCATACATAGGAAGCTCAGTATCTAGGAATCAGTCTAAAACAAGTGGTACATGGTGATGTAAGTGGATAAGGGATTTGTATTATTTATTACGGGGATACCTAGTAGCGGAAAGACTACATTAGCCAATAACTTAGCTAATGTATTGAGAGACCACGGTTATAGAGTTGAAGTTCTTGACGCTTTTTGGGTTAGAAATCATATCTGCTTGCATGAAGGATACAGCTATGATGTTGGAGAGAAAATTATGACTTGTACGGCATGGGTTGCAAGACTTCTTGCTAGAAACGGAGTTATAGTATTGTGTAGTTTTGTAACTCCTTCAAGAAAGCTAAGAGAACTGTTCAAGCAGATTGTTAGTGAGGAGGTCTTAGTCTACGAGGTATTCTTGAAATGTGATATTGATACGTGTAGGAGGAGAGATAACAAGGGATTATATAGAAAACTTAAGGAAGGCGAAATAAGGGAGTTACCAGGTGTTACGATACCGTATGAGGAGCCCATTAACCCGGATCTAGTTATTGATACCCGTATTTTAAATGAAAAAGAAGCTCTCGATAAAGTACTACAGTTCTTGAAGGGGAGAAGGCTTATATGATTACATCGGTTATTTTTCTCTTCGAGATAGGTAACTATATGCTAGGGCTGCATGAATAGCTGTTCCTATATATAGTACATCTTCGTCTACATCAAAGTATGGACTATGATGAGGCTTATCTGTTCCTTTTTCCGGATTACCCGTACCTAGTACAATGAATGCTCCCGGGACCCTTTGCGTATAGAATGCGAAGTCTTCTCCACCCATACTGGGTTTTGCTTCAGTGACTTTTTCTTCGCCTAGCATTTCTCCTATTGTCTTTCTTGCAAAGTCTACTGCTTGTCTATCGTTTATTAGGGGTGGAGACTTGTCCTCTACATTTATACTGTATTGTGCCCCATATGCTTTACAAGTATTTGAGACTATTTCCTTAAGTCTATCTCTTATAATGGCACCTATTTTCTCGTTGAGGTATCTATAGGTTCCTCCTAACTCGGCTTGTTCAGGGATAATGTTGAATGCTTTTCCAGCATGTATGTATCCTATACTTACTACAGCTGGTTCTATTGGATCGATATTCCTGCTAACTATTGTTTGAATTGACTGGATAATATTTGCTGAAATTACTATTGGATCAATCGTTGAATGAGGGTAAGCGCCATGTCCTCCGCGTCCCTTAACTGTTATCTTGAACTCGCCAACGGCTGCTAGAAGCGGCCCCTCTTTTAATGCAACTATTCCCGAGGGAAGTGAGCTCCATACGTGTATACCGTATATGAGATCTACTTTGGGGTTCTCTAATACTCCTTCTTCTATCATTTTTAAAGCTCCATTACCGCCTTCTTCAGCTGGCTGAAATATTAGTTTAACATTACCTCTTAGCTCTTCTCTAATTGAAGCAAGTATCTTTGCAGCTCCGAGAAGCATTGCTACATGTGCATCGTGTCCGCAAGCGTGCATAACGCCTCTTATACGAGACTTGTATGGTTTCTCGTTTAATTCTTCTATGGGTAATGCATCCATATCGGCTCTAAGAGCAATAGTCTTACTTTGACTCTTACCGCTAGAACCATATAGTATTCCTACAACACCAGTTTCAGCAATACCCGTTCTTACATCGTAACCCCATTCTCTAAGGTGTTCTGCAATAAATTTTGATGTATTGTATTCCTGGTAGCCTAGTTCCGGGTACATGTGAATACGTCTACGCCATTCAATTATTTCACTGCTTAACTCCTTCGCCATACCTAATATATCTTTTAAACTATACATACATGCCACCAAAATCTAAGTTTACAGTTAGAACATTATGACAGCTAAGTAATTAAGAATTATCAGTTGCCGTGAGGGTCATCATAGTTCAGCTGAGATGCGTTCCATCATCTCTAGTAGATTATGCTATATGTTGTTTTTAATGTTTTAGTCACGGTTCATTTCTATATAGTTGTATATTTCTTGTGGTGTTACCTCATATGGTTTTACTGGTACACCAACGGGCATAACATATAATGGATGATGGTTTTCCGGTGCCCCTATAATTACTCTTACTTCATCGTCGTAAAATGCGCCTACAGCAACTGTTCCTAAGCCTAGTGCGGTTGCTTCAAGGTATATGTTTTGTCCTACATGTCCTACTTCCATGTGGACGTATCTTATACCTCTTTCACCATAGACTCTAGTAGTTCTCTCATAGTCTGCAACTATAACTAGCACGACTGGTGCATCTCTAACCCATTCTTGGTTTAGACATGCACTATATAGTTCTTCTCTAAAATCTCCCTTCTTGACTAATACTAGGCTGTGTGAATGTGGTTGGTATCGATAGACTCCTGGAGCAAGTCCCTTAACTCCATTATTGCCTACAACGACGTAGATTTCAAGAGGATAGGTTGCACCTGCTGAGGGGCTTGCTCTGAACCCCCATCTCACCTCGGTTATTCCTTGAGCAGCCCAGAGTAGTTGTGATAGCTGGTGAAGTGTGAGTGGTTCTTTTCTGTATTCTCTAATGCTTCGCCTATGGAGTATTGCTTCTTCTAAGCTCATATTGCCCTTGAATACTGGTAGAGGTAAGTAAATTATGGAGCCGTTTCCCACAATTTTAACCTCTTCTTCTCTTCTATATTCTACGCTACCAGTAATGTATTTTATAACGTCATAGCCTAGGATTAGGTACAAGTAAACTAGTGTAAAACCTATCACAGATAATATTATTGTTGTAACTGCAAGTATCTTTACTAGAATATAATACCGCAACTCTATTCCCTCGAGAGAAATAATATTATATTAAAGCATAGTTAAAAATTAATGAGTACTGGGTGCTAAATGTAATGGTAACCTATCACTACAACGACGCACTCATAACGTTCATACTAATGACTTTAACAATGATTAGTGGCGCACTAATTTTTCTCTCAAAAAAGTATTCAAGATACTTTATCCTAATACATGCAGTCTTAGCTATAGCAACATATATAGCAATGATTATTTTGATTCTACGTGCACCCAAGTTCTAGGCTAGAATTGAGGTAGAAGTCGTTGATGGAAGTTGAAGTAAAATACAGTATCAGCGACTTGGATAGTATCGAGAGAAAGCTTAAAGAATTAGGAGCAGTATTTGTTAACGAAGAAATTGAGGAAGACTACTACTTCCAACACCCGTGTAGAGATTTCATGGAAACTGATGAAGCATTGAGGATTAGGAAAACTCATGACTTAGTAGAACTTACTTATAAAGGGCCAAAGGTTAGCATAAAGACGAAGAGTAGAGTGGAAGTAAACGTTAGAGTAGACGATGCAAATAAAGCAAGAGATATCTTAGAGAGACTAGGGTTTAAAGTAGTCTACGTGGTGAGAAAGAATAGAAAAAAGTATAGATTAGGTGACAACATAAGCATTAGCCTTGATAACGTAGAGGGTCTCGGGTCCTTCATAGAAATAGAGTTGATTGCTAAGGAAAAGGATTGGGGCAGAGCAGAAGAGAAGATAATGGGTCTAGCGAGAACTCTTGGTTTAAAGGGTAAACCTATAATAAAGTCCTATCTTGAATTACTGTTGGAGCGAGAAAAGCATTATCCCGGTGATCGAAGTTGAATAGAGAAGAGAAACTATACCATGAGTTAAATAAGTTCTTTGAACCGGAGAGTGTAGCCGTTATAGGTGCATCGGAGAAGCCTGGAACTATTGGAAGAGCTATTATGGTAAATCTTGTGGGTAAGTTCAAGGGAAAAATCTATCCAGTAAACATTAAGTACGATAAAGTATTCGGACTCCCATGCTATAAATCTGTACTAGATATACCAGGCAAAGTCGACTTAGCTGTAATAGCTGTCCCAGCAAAAGTCGTTCCAAAAATAATAGATGAATGTGGAAAGAAAGGTGTAAAAGCTGCAATAATAATTAGTGCAGGCTTTCGTGAAATAGGGGGAGAAGGAGAGAAAAGAGAAAGAGAAGTAGTAGAAATAGCTAAAAAATACGGTATGAGGATTATAGGCCCCAATTGCCTAGGAGTATACGATGCCTATAGTGGTCTAAATACGATATTCAATCCGCCAGACAGACAACATGTTCCCCAGCCAGGCCCAGTTGCATTCATTTCACAGAGTGGCGCACTAGGAGCCGCTGTATTAGACTGGATATCTATTATGGGTGTAGGCTTAAGCAAGTTTGTAAGTTACGGAAACGCTGCTGATGTCGATGAATCAGAGCTAATAGAGTTCTTAACTATTGACCCAAAAACAAAGATAATTACAGCCTACATAGAGGGTGTAAGAGATGGAAGAAAATTCATGAATGCTATTAGAAATGCAGTGAGGAATCACAAACCAGTAGTCATCTTAAAGGCTGGTAAGAGCGAGCATGGAGTAAGAGCGGTAGCTTCGCATACTGGTAGTCTTGCTGGAGCATATAGGGTATATGAGGCAGCGATAAAACAAGCTGGTGCACTGCTAATAGAAGAGTTGTGGGAGTATCCTTTGATACTCAAGGCACTAGCATGGAACCCTATTCCGCGAGGAAATAGGGTAGCTATAGTAACTAATGGTGGCGGTGCTGGTGTTTTAGCTACCGATGCTGTTGAAAAACAAGGCTTGGTAATGGCTAAACTAGACGATAATACCATTGATGAGCTAAGAAGGGTATTGCCTCCAGCTGCCTCACCGCATAACCCAGTTGATATTCTTGGCGATGCACCAGCAGATAGGTATAAGAACGCTATAGACATAGTAAGTAAGGATCCCAATGTTGACATGATAGTAATTATAACAATAATGCAGGCACCAGCAATTGACATGAATGCTATGCGCGAGGTATTAAAGGAGGCTAGAAAAAGCATTGATAAACCCCTAGTACTCGTAGCGCCTGGAGGAGAATATACCGAGAAACACTCTAAACTAATAGAGAAAGAGGTAAGGATACCTGTATACAAGTCACCGGAAGAAGCTGTAAGAGCCTTGAGATACTTGTATGAGTACAAGAAAGCATTAGAACGTTTACAATAATTTTAGACTAAGGTTTATGCTCATTGGCTTATGAGTGGCTTAATGAGATCCTAGGCACATATGGTTTAATAGGAGTATTCATTGTAAGCGCACTCGGCAATATGATTCCATATACAACGGTACCTTATCTCATACTAGTTATGGCGTATACCGCTTCTCTACCATCAGACGAGTTAAAAATAGCTACTGCTATTGTAAGTGCTATTGGAGCATCTCTAGGGAAGATAGTGGTATACTATATAGGTAGGGGTGCTAGCAAGGTCGTAAGTGATGAGACTAAGAAGAAGTTGAGGAACTTTGCTAAAATCATAGAGAAAGGGTTGTTTATAACGATATTCCTGTTTGCTGCTTTACCATTACCTGATGATGTAATCTATATACCAGTAGGTATGAGCGGATATAGTATTGTTAAATTCTTCATAGCAGTGGCATTAGGAAAAATCGTGATAACTATTTCTGCAGTCTATTTTGGTTCTGCCATGAAATGGTTACTTGAAGGAGGTCTCGGTCTACCATTATGGATATCCATACCAATACTAGTCATACTGACCCTATGGCTCACAGTAATAATAATAAAAATGGATTGGGAAAAGATAGTGAAAAGCTTCTCGGAGAAAGGTTTCGTTAAGGGCATAGTTGTATTGGTTACAGAATTCTTTAAAGCACTTCTATACCCCTTCATAAGATTCTATCAGTTGGTGAAAAATGCTAAACAATGATATGAGAATAGCGCTACAAAACACACTACAAATAATGGAAGATAAACAATCGTATATTATACTTTTAATGCTATTACTAAGAGCTCCGCTAAGAATAAATGAGGTTACCTCAAAGTGCATGGAGGTTATCGGAAACTTAGACTATTGTAACCATTTAATTATACGCATAATGGGAGATGAAAAATATGTTTTGAAAAATAATGATATATTATCGCTTACCGAAGAACTACGGGCATACGCCGACACTATCTACAATATCATCGTGGACTTAAACGAGTTTACAGCGAGAGTTATTAGGCAAGAGGTTACTGTTAACGATGTTATATCTAGATCTATGACGCCTAGTGCAATGCTTCTCATTCTCTCAAGTTCTCCCGAAGAAGCTAATGAGTTAAGCAAACTTGTCTACTATTTTACTAACATATTACTAGCGGAACTCTTCTTGTTACTCTCTAGGAATTATCCTTGGTTTAGAGAACTTATCTCTAGTATAGAGTCTTTGTTCTCCACTTAAAACAATAGAATTATTTACTGGATAGGTGCAACTCCTCTAAGCGCTAATCTACGCTTAATATATGTGAATCTTAGCCTACCTCTCCTCTTCTTTGCTTTCTCCCAGTCAACCATTTCCTCCATTCCGGGTAATGCAAAGTTACCGTCTGGTAGTTCCTCTAGTTCGCCTCTCTCTATTAGGTTAGCTAGAGCTTTTCTTAATCTATCTTCTCCAGCAAGACCACTAAATACGTCTCTAAGCTCTTTCCAAGATACTGGCCTCCCTTTTTCCTTGATTATCTTTATTACTAGTTCCTCTAGCTCTTGGTCGCTTGGCGCCTTCATTACCACTACGTCTTCGTCTTCGTATAGTTTTTCGAGTTCTACCTCCATTTCTTCTTTCTCACCTCTGGTAATACCTTTGTGTTTTATAGTACTTAAAACTTTCTATAAATCCTGTAACTTTTTAAGTATCTCTAACTTAAACGAGCCTAACTTTTTTAGTATTGAAATTACACTAATCTGATCAATTATATTTGCATGAGAGAGTTCCATAACTCCTTCTTGTAGTAGTCTTATATTCCTCAAAAGCTCAAGTGCTTCTCTGCGATTTCTTATGGTCATTTTCTTCGCCATTAATCTATCTAGTATATTTGAAATGTATTCTACATACATTTCCGATAATTGTTTTTCATCTATTTTAGATATGGGATCCAGGTAGAAGTACTCTAAGTACCCAACATTTTTATACAATTCACTGATGATATAACTGTTCTTCGCTAATAATATATAGGTACCTTTACTGATTTGCAATGCAACGATTCTCTCTAATAACCTCTTAACGTTCATATAATTCTTACTATTTCTCTTGCTAAACGCATATTTTACGAGTATTAACTGTGAACCCTTTCTTAGGAACAAGTATTTACTGTCATAATAGTTTAATGCTTTTCTAATATTTTCAATTAATTGTTTTTCCAGGTTAAGCTTATCCCATATAAAGACGTTTGCTGCTAACTCCCTAAAACCGTAGTCACATAGTATTTTTCTAATCATTTTCCGCCGATACTCGTTCCCTGCTTTAAAGACGAGTACATACAATTCTACAGTCATACCTCCCATAATCATATTAGACTGTGGGATATTTGCGGTATCTAATCCCTTATTACCCTCATGTTACTAAAAAATTAAGCTAGGTGCGAACTAAATTGGCGAAACCAGTTCTAGAGAAGGAGGGTAAAACGGTTTTCCTACTAGGGAACGAGGCCATAGCTCGAGGGGCTATTGAGGGAGGTATAGGGTTTGCATCAGCTTACCCCGGTACTCCTTCAACAGAAATCATTGAAAC
Organism: Desulfurococcales archaeon; assembly: GCA_027030065.1. Taxonomy (GTDB): domain Archaea; phylum Thermoproteota; class Thermoprotei_A; order Sulfolobales; family WANQ01; genus JALWGO01. Next base: position 8,774 of record JALVFK010000262.1, read on the forward strand.
TCTAGCCGCAGTAGCAAGAGAAGTTGGATTTTATGTTGAATGGAGTACCAATGAGAAAGTTGCTCTTGAGGCTGCTTATGGAGCTGCTATGAGTGGTGTTAGGAGTATTACCGCTATGAAACACGTTGGAGTTAATGTTGCAGCAGATCCATTGATGAGTAGTGCTTATACTGGTGTGAAGGGCGGCTTTGTTATAGTATCAGCTGATGACCCGGGTATGTGGAGTAGTCAGAACGAACAGGATAATAGATACTATGGCTTGCATGCCTTTATCCCCGTGTTTGAGGCATATAATCCTAATGAGGCGAAGGAGACTGTTAGAATGTTATTTGAGTTTTCAGAGAGATTCGAGCATCCGGTGATATTTAGGTCAACTACAAGGTTATCGCATAGTAGGGGACCAGTAAAGCTAGGTAAGATACCGGAGAGGAAGACTAGGGGTACTTTTGAGAAAAAACCGGATAGATGGACTCTAATACCAGCTTATTCTAGGAAGCTTAGGAGAAAACTAGTTGAGAAATGGGAGAATATTAGGAGAGAGCTGGAAGAGTGGCCTTTCAATAAATTCTATGATTATGGATCAAAATATACTATTATAGCATCGGGGCTAGCTTACGGTTATGTCATGGATGCCCTAGAGGAATTAAACTTGAGAGAGAAAGTAAACATATTGAAGATAAACACTCCGGTTCCATTGCCTCATGGAGTCGTGTTAAAGGCTCTTGAGAGATCCGAGAAAATACTAGTAGTTGAAGAGCTGGAACCTATAGTAGAGACAGAGGTGAAGAAACTAGCCTTTGAGAAAGGAGTTGACTTAGAAATACATGGCAAAGACCTTGTGCCTCAAGTAGGCGAGCTAGATCTGAATAGAGTAATTAAGGCAGTAGCATCCTTTATGAACATAGACTATAAACCACCAGAACCAGTAACAAATATTGACGTAGAGATCCCGCCTAGACCACCTACATTCTGTCCCGGATGTCCGCATAGAGCAACTTTTTACATACTAAAGAAAGCTGCAAACAAGCTTAGATTAAAACCAGTCTATAGCGGCGATATCGGATGCTATAGTCTGGGGGTACTACCACCCTTTGAAGAACAAGACATAATAGTTGAGATGGGTGGCAGTATAGGTGTAGCAAACGGCTTAGCCCATACAATTGATCAACCACTAATAGCCATAATAGGTGATTCCACCTTCTTCCACGCTGGTATTCCAGGACTAATAAATGCAGTATACAATAATGCTCCCATGCTGGTATTAGTATTGGATAACCGTATAACTGCTATGACAGGCCATCAACCACACCCTGGAACGGGTTTAAGAGCTACTGGTGAGAAAACCATTATGATAGACCCCGAGAAAATAGCGAGAGCAGTAGGCGTAGAATATACTAAAACAGTTGATCCATACAATGTTGATGAAGCACAAAAGGTTCTCGAAGAAGCTCTCAAATACGTTGTTGAGAGGAAAAAGCCCGCCTTAGTAGTAATGAAGAGAGCTTGCTCTCTACTAATATATAGGGAGGCATTGAGGAGGGGGATAGAAAACCCCTACTATAGGGTTATAGAGGACAAGTGTACTGCATGTGGAGTATGCTACGACTTCTTTGGATGTCCCTCAATAATACCCAAACCGGATGGTAAAGCATACATTGACCCAGTGACATGTACTGGTTGTGGTGTTTGCGCGAAGGTCTGCCCGTTTAACGCTATAGTTCCAGGAAAACCAGCTTCGGAGGAATGGAATAAACTATGGTTCTAGAGGTGAGAGATATGAGAACGGTGAACATAGTAATAGTTGGAGTAGGAGGACAGGGACTAATAACTATTGGAAGAATCCTCGGTAATGCAGCAGTACTAAGAAATATCGGTGTACTAGTATCGGAAGTACATGGACTCGCTCAGAGAGGCGGGAGCGTTATAGTTCATGCGAGAATAGGGGATCCTCATTCGCCTCTAGTACCTCTTGGTGGAGCACACGCTCTACTAGGTTTAGAGCTTGCCGAAACCATAAGGTACTTACCATATGTAAACAAAAATACATTATTAATAGTTAATAGACGCTTTATCAGACCAAGCGTGCCAAAAGCACGAATGCCACCAGTAGAAGACACAATAAATAAGCTTCGAGGAAAAGGCCTAAAGGTTATTGATATAAACGCGTTCGACCTTGCATCACGAGCCGGAAGCCCGGTTGCAGAGAACATTGTTATGCTTGGCGGTCTAGTAGCAACCAATATACTAGAGGGGATGCTTTCACTGGACGATTTCAGAGAAGCTATAAAGAATACATTTCCTCCACGATGGCATGAAGTAAATTTGAGAGCCCTACAATACGGATATAATGCTGTAAAGGAGAAACTCAGCGATAAATAATATTATAGTGTTTACAAAGTATTATCCGGGTATTCTCTAGGCTACAACCTCTTTTTATATACTAATAAATATCATATATGGTGACTTCAGTGAAAGACGAGGTAACAATATACCTATTTTTGGATACAAGCAGTAAGAGTAGACATGCTTTAGAGGAAGCCCTCAAGGCAGCTGAGATAGCTGAAAAAGAGTACAACATGAGTGTAAGAATAATACCCATTTACGTTAACGAAATTATTGAAGGATTACCTAGAATCCATGTTGAATCTCTTGTTGTGGCAACGGGACGCTATGCTACTGTTGACGAAATTCTAGGAAAGATTCTAGACGCAATATCTTCAAAAGACTTCTCTGAAACCATAATGGCCTTACCAGCTGTTGCATCAACATATAATATACTAGATAAGTAGAAACGCTATTTAACTTGCTTAGGTAAAAGGATTCAGCGATAAGATATGAAGAGACTGCTCATAATCTCCATATTAACGCTTATGCTAATAGTACACGTTGCATATAGTAACGCTTCGGTAAATGAATGTTATCTTAAAATAAAGTCTCCCGCAACATTAGAGTACTCGCTAGAGAATATTAGAGCTAATAGAATTATTCTTGACGTACCATTACTAGAATATAAGCTTACAGATAATAGCTATATAGTATTCATGTTCGGATATCCCCCACTCAATCTTTACGGTTTTGCTATAGTAAGGGAGAATAATACAACTTCATTTTACTCAATAAGAGGTAGTCAGAATAACTGGCACCTGGTTAACCATAATATTAGCGGCAACATTGTAATCATGGTAAGAGTTTATAATAAGACTCTTGAATACGAGTTACTATCAAACGGCCTGGTAGTAGACCATTATATTACTAATACTAGCTTGGACTTGCTAGGATTGAGAGGTATTGTTATAACCATCGCATCACCATATAATTCAAGAAATAGTTGGATTATTTTTAAGAAACTAGCCGTAACAGCAGATAACAACATAATTGTTGATTTAGAAGCAAATAATAACACATTAACAGAAATAAAAGAAGAAGATCTCTTGTACCCTAATAGCGGAAACATCGAGCTAATATGTATAAGGCCCATAACAGTTACTAAAACTATTACACACAATTATACGACAACTATCTTAGCGAACTCAACGACTATAACAAGGACTATAATAGAGAAGCAAACCCTTACAACAACGCTTTATAGTAATATTACAACAACTGTTATAGAAACCATGACGACTACAACAAATATAACTCTGACTAAAACGAATATTTCCGCTACAACATTAACAACTACAACAACCTCCCTTAAGGAAGTCCCTTATATACCCACCGTATTCTATAGCATACTATTTATACTAGTAGCATTAGTATTAGCCTTACTAATCATATTATTTCGTCATAGATAAAAAGTCAAGGTTAGCCTTAAAAATACCCCCATATTACCATATAGTCTAGTATGGTACACAGGTGTTTAGCGATGGCAAAAAAGGATATTCAAGGATTACCTAAGCGGTATAATTTTAAGGAGATAGAATCTAAGTGGCAAAAGACTTGGGAAGAATGGGGAATATATAATTTTGATAAAAAAGACACTAAGAAGCCAACTTATTCTATTGACACTCCGCCTCCCTATCCGAGTGGAGAATTCCATGTTGGTAACGCTCTTAATCATGCATACATAGACTTTGCGGCAAGGTATAAGAGGCTCCGTGGTTTTAATGTCCTCTTCCCTCAGGGGTGGGACTGTCACGGTTTGCCTACCGAGGTTAGAATAGAGAGAAGTCTAGGTAAGACCAAGTATGATATACCTAGAGAAGAATTTATCAAATTAGCAAAAGAGTATACGCTAAAGTGGATTAAACCTATGAGAGAAGCCATAAAAAGATTAGGGTGTAGTATTGATTGGACTACCGAGTACATGACCATGGATCCCGATTATTGGAGGAGAACACAGCTCAGCTTTATTGAAATGTATAAGAAGGGCTACGTATATAGAGAAGAGCACCCCGTATTCTGGTGTCCTCGGTGTGGTACAGCTTTAGCAGAAGCAGAAATAGAATACGAAGAAGTAGAGAGAGAAATATACTACTATGACTTCGAACTAGTAGACGGCGGAAGAGTTACTATAGCTTCAACTAGACCCGAACTACTAGCCTCATGTGTAGCACTCCTAGTACATCCAGACGATGAAAGATACAAGCATTTAGTAGGAAGGAAAGCAAGAGTACCAATATATAATAGAGAAGTACCTATACTAGCCGATCCAGAAGTAGACAAGGAGTTCGGTACTGGCGTCGTAATGGTCTGTACCTATGGTGATAAAACAGATGTAAAATGGCAACGTCGCTACAATCTCCCCATCATAAAATCAATAGACGAACGCGGACGAATGACAGAGAACGCTGGACCACTCAAAGGATTAACCGTAATAGAGGCTAGGAAAAAGATCGTAGAATTATTACGTGAGAAAGGATATTTAAAGAAAATAGAGAAAATAAAGAGTAATGTAGGAAAATGCTGGCGTTGCCACACACCAGTAGAGATTCTACCTAAAACCCAATGGTTTGTACGGACAAGAGTATTAAGAGAGAAAGTATTGGAGGCTGCAAGACAGATAAAATGGATACCACCGCATGCGAGGAAGAGACTAGAGGATTGGGTTAATAGTCTTGACTGGGATTGGCCTATATCTAGGCAGAGAATATTTGGCACGCCCTTCCCCGTATGGTACTGTAAGAATGGACATATAATAGTAGCTGAGCCCGAATGGTTGCCTATAGATCCAAGGTTTCAGAAACCGCCTATAGATAGATGTCCCTATTGTGGTGCGGAATTAGTTCCGGAAGAGGATGTCATGGATACATGGATGGATTCTAGTATAACAGCAGCAGTCCATGCTGGATGGCCAGATAATTTTGATGAAAGACTCTTCCCTGCAGACCTACAACCTAATGGATATGATATCATTAGAACATGGGATTACTATCTCATCGTGCGAGGATTAATCTTGTTTAATAAACCACAATTTAAGACAGCATTAATTAATGGAATGATGCGTGGAACCGATGGTAGAATGATGCATAAAAGCTTCGGAAACTATGTGGGCCTTCTTGACGTTTTAGATAAATATGGGGCTGACGCCTTTAGATTATGGGTAGCTGTTGCAGTTAAGCCTGGAAGCGACTTAAGGTTTAACTGGGAGGGACTCGAATACGCTAGGAGATTTCTAATAAAATTATGGAATATTGGTAGACTAGCACATCTTTACCTCAAAGACTATGAACTAGAAGAACTTAAACCAACACGTCTTAGAGCTGTTGACCACTGGATCCTCAAAGAGCTATCAAAGACTATTGAACTTGTGACAAAGGCACTAGAAGAATATGATTACCAAGACGCTTCTTCTATACTAATAGATTTCACTTGGCATAAGCTAGCAGACCATTACCTTGAGGCAATAAAGTATAGGATGAATGATGAAGAAGAAAAGAGAAACGTAGCATACGTACTATATACTATATTATTGAGGATACTAATTATGATTAGCGTGTTTACACCACATATAGCAGAAGAACTATATCATAGAGTTTTGGGAGGAAAACCCTGGAAGAGTATAACAATAGCTCCATGGCCGGAGAAAGAACCCTATGAGGAGGATAAAGCCGAAGCGGGTAACGTTATTATAAACACTATAGCTGCCATCAGAAGAGTTAAGCACGATCTTAGAATCCCCTTAAGCGCACAAGTACGTGAGGTGATAATATATTCTAATGATGATGACTTGTTGGAAAAAATAAGAAATGGAATAGACGATATAAAAGGCACATTGAAAATAGCAGAGCTAAGAATCGTTAAAGGAGATGGCGGAAAATATACTGTTAAGGAGAACCCCGCAATAAGATTCGACTTAAATATATGATATAAACATTATTATATTAATAAAATATTAAAATGCTACTATATTTCTTTCCACCAACGTATGAGAGAATAGATAATCGCTATTGCTAGTAATAGATAAGGCATACCTATTATCACATACTTACCTACTATAAGCAATACTATATAGGCTAAAAGTGATAATGTTAACAGCACTATGCTTATTATTCTGCTGTAAGATATTTTGCCCTCCCTCTTCTTATATGCTTCCTTTCCCTTAGGTGTTATCTTGTACTTATATGGTAGTCTAAATAATGCTTTTAACGTATAGAATGCTATCCACGGAGATAGAAACGTAACTAAAGCAGATGAACGGCCAAGCATTACTATTATGTCTTTAAGCCTACGATTACGTACCATATGTGCATGAATGAAACTATAGATATATATTGATGCTAGTACTGTCGCTATACCTGTTATTATAAAGAACAATAGTTTATCTACTAGCGAGAAATAGGCTGCTACAAATAGTATTGGGAGACCTATTATATACCCTACGACAGGAGTATATTGAAGAAGAAAACCTATGTAGAGAAGCCTGGCATACCATGGAACCGGAGCCCTAATTATGTAGGAAAACCTCGCTATCAGTGCATCCATAGCGCCATAGGACCATCTCGACTGTTGTACTCTAAGAGCCTTAACTGTAGGTGGGAGTTCTACATGAACACCTTGACAATCTATAAAACTAGTTTTATAGCCCCTTCCTATGAGCCTTGAGCCTATCTCCATATCATCTTGTATTCTATTTTCATCCCATCCACCTATTTTACGTAATACATCTTTTCTATAAACGGTACCGGAGCCCAGAGGGAATACTGGTAGATTTAATCCCTTAAATCCCCGATACAATGCGTCCATTAAGTAGTCTAAGGCGTAGGCTTGAGCCTGGGAAACACGAGTATCAGTGTTAAGAGGTTTCCATCTAGCAACTACTGCGCTATAAGATCCGTTTTCCATTAAATCTATAGCTTTCTCAAGGAAGTCTGGATCCACTATGTTGTCCACATCAAGAGTCATAAGATATTTGCCCTTAGCTATTTCTAAGCCGTCGTTTAGTGCCCCGGATCTACCGCCATGTGGATTTTCTCTATTTATGAACACTATATTTAGACTTGCTTTGTTTGCAATTTCTTTTATTTTATTTTTTAATTCTATAGCTTTCTTCGGAGGATCATCGGATATTATTATTACTTCTAATCTATTTTTAGGCCATTTAAGATTAGCTATAGATTTTAGTGAACGTTCAAAGAGTTCTATTGGCTCATTTTTTACTGGCATTACTATTGAGATAAGAGGTCTCTCCTTCAAACCTTGATTACTGACTCTAATGTTCTCGTTTAGTTTTGTTCCTTTAAAGTATAATAAAGAATGTAATAGAAGCTCTATTGAAGGTAGTAAAGATATTAGTAATGTTGATAGGAGCGTCAGCAATATTGCTTCTAGCATACTTGGAACCCCCAGCTCGGTGATTAATATTCATTGTTTAGTTGAAATAATGTTTCCCGTCACTAAAAATAGCTTAGGGATAGACTCTTTCTCTGAATCGTGGGAACGGTATAGTATCTCTTATATGATCTATACCAGAAATCCACATGACTAGTCTCTCTACACCCAGACCGAATCCTGAATGCGGTACACTGCCATATCTCCGTAGGTCTAGATACCATTCATATTCTTTTGGATCTAATCCTAGCTCATGTATTCTTTGAAGTAGTTTCTCGTAACTATCTTCTCTTTCACTACCACCTATTATCTCACCGTATCCCTCGGGTGCAAGCATATCGAATCCTAGCACTACATCTGGTCGCTGCGGATCCAGCTTCATATAGAATGCTTTTATTTGCTTTGGGAAGTGTGTTATAAAGAATGGTGTCTCGAATTCCTCGGTTAATGCCCTTTCCTCATCTGCTCCAAGATCTTCTCCCCATTCAATTCTAAATCCTTTTCTTTGAAGTATTTCTATTGCCTCATCATATTTAATACGAGGATAAGGTATTTCTAGAGCTCTCTCCAACATCACTTTATCTCTTTTCAGGAACTCGAGTTCTTCGCTTCGCTCTTCTAGGACTCGCTTGACTATGTATGATACTAACTCCTCTGATACCTTCATCATATCCTCCATATGATACCATGCACCCTCTAATTCTAGGTGCCAGTATTCTGCAAGATGCCTTCTCGTCCTTGATTTCTCTGCTCTAAAACTAGGTGTAAGACTCCAGACTTTCTCTAAACTGAATATTAGTGCCTCTAGATATAATTGTGCGCTCTGGCTTAGGTACGCTTTTCGGTCAAAATATTTCATTTCAAATAGTGTTGCTCCTCCCTCACAAGCCGATGCTGTTATTATTGGTGGTGTTACCTCCCACCAACCATTTCTAACCAGGTATTCTCTTGCTGCTTTTAGTACGCTATGCTTAATTTTCATTATAGCAGTTAGCTTACGGCTTCTAATCCACAAGTGTCTTTTATCTAATAAATAGTCTATTCCCTCACCCCCCCTTATTGGAAAGACATCCGATAAACCGACTATTCGTAGCCATGTTACTTTTAACTCGTATCCTCCTGGTGCTCTTGGGTCTTCTCGAACAATACCTTTAACCATAAAGCTACTTTCTCTTGTTATCTTCTCAGCTTCCTCCCATGTCTTCTCGTCAACTTCGTTTTTCACTACAAGACATTGGATTATTCCCTCACTGTCTCTTAGAACTATGAATATTTTTGCACCAATGTGACGTTTTCTGTAGACCCATCCTCTCAGCATTACTTCTTTTCCGATCATTTCGGGTTTCATTACGTCTTTTGTTTTAAGGAACCCCTCTCCAGGCATCTTATTCACACTGTTACCCTATTGTCTCAGACATTTAGTACTAATTCTTATTTCTTGCTTTCTGGGAGCAATGCTTATTAAGTTTCTAGTAACACTAACCTCCGGCGTTGAATAATGAGCACTGGATTATTTAAAGGAGTAAATGCTATGGGGCATTCCGGCTGGGTAACTGTAAAATGCCGTATATGTGCTAGAACCTTACTTATAGGAAAAGATATAGTATACTATTGTCCGAAATGCTATAAGGACAAAGACGCCTACTTCTGTGAAGCCGATTACAAGAGACTAAAGGGTAAATGCCCGTATTGTGGAAGCGAGTTAAAGATGATTCTCTAGATATCAGTAAAAGGGTTTTTAATTGATAGTAAAAGAGTACATATTTGACCGACATAAGAGAGTTATTGTTGTTTTTGAAAACAATGTAACTTTTCTGTCGATAGATGTCTATAGTAATGAATGGAGCTATCCTATAGATTACGAGATGAGAGACAAAGATGTATCAATTATTTATCATACAATTAATGGAGAGGAGCTTGGTGCAAAATGGATAGAAATTGTAGGGTTAAAGACTACTGATAGAATTGAGACTATTAATGTTCGAGTACTTTACGACGGAAGTATTGATGAAGACAAGATTAGAGAAACTTATTGCTGGACACTAGAAAAAATTGAAAAGAAACATTGCATTAGCATTAGAGAATAACACTAATATATTATACTATTTAAAACAAATATTGTAGAATAAGATAATATAATGTAACTGTCCATAGAGTAAGCTCATTTATTAATATAATATAGGAGGGCATGGTATTTGATTTTGGGGGATCGCGATCTCAGATACTATATAGAGAAGAAGAGGATTATAATAGATCCTTTCAGTGAAGATATAATAAGAGAAAACGGCTTGGACTTGAGACTAGGTAATCAGATTGCACGAATGCTTAATCCAGGAAGAGTATTTGATACGAGAAACCCGCCGGATGATTACTCTGATTTCTATCACATAGAAGAAGGGGATTCGTTCATAATTAATCCACATGAGCATGTTCTACTAACTACTCTTGAGTACATAAAGTTGCCTGATGATATAATGGCATTTGTTAATCTTAGAAGTACATATGCTAGGTTAGGCATATACGCGCCTCCTACTATAGTTGATGCTGGTTTTGAGGGAACATTAACTATAGAGCTTGTGGGGGGAGAATTTCCTGTAAGACTTTATGCTGGAGATAGATTCCTGCACTTGGTTTTAGCTAAGACGACTTCCCCAGTGGAGAAACCTTATAGAGGGAAATATCAGCGTCAGCGTGGAATTACTTTACCTCGATTTAGAAAGTTATGAATTCTTCTTGACTACTATTTTTACTTTGTTTTTCTTTATTGAATTAAATACATCATCTATAGTCAGGTCTTCGACTTCAATATTATTATATACTATTCCTATTTTATCAATTGAATGAGCATCACTATTACCTATGCCTGGTAATCCCATGACCTTAGCAGCATATTGTGCCATTCTATTCGCATATTCTGTTGAAGATCCATTATATACTTCTATTGCATCCCATTCATAATTATATATGTCTTCGCCAACACTATTCCTTTGAT
>JALVFK010000263.1 GCA_027030065.1 Desulfurococcales archaeon
GTTAAACCATGTATGAGTTTATTGTCGCTCATAGTCTTGGTACCAATCTTAGTTTGCTATCAATGACAGTAAACAATATCCAGTATTTTAGTATTGCTGACATCTATTATCGATAATCTAAAAGCTAGAGACAACAATGGCGTAAGGAATACCATCTATTCTTGTAATTGATTTCCTATGAATCAATCCTTTTCTCAATGCTTCATTTACTACTTTTTCCCCGAGAAGATTTACCGAAAAAGCTTCATCAGCTATCCTTAAAGCAGTATCTATATCTACTAGTTCACCCCCATAGAACGGTTCTGCTACAACTATTTCACCGTTAGCTGTGCTTATTTTTTTACCGTAAAGTGACTCGTCACATATGCTAACAAATAATTTTCCTTCTACAATAAACTTGTTCAGATAAACTCTAACTCTACTACTAGAATGGTTTGACTGGCTGCTCTGCTCCACATGCTTCACAGACAAGTATCCACACCTTGCCTTTCTTCTTAAGCACCGTGTCTGGACGTCCACAGTTCGGACATATGACGTAGGTCTTAATGAATCTATTTAATAAGACGTTGATTGCGGAAGCTGAGAATTTACCATGTATTACTAATGCACCAGTATCGTCGATACTTCCAGGTGCTGCTAATTCCTTTAACAAGTATCTCATAAGTAATCGCGGCTCTCTCCTTAACTTGTCAGTTATTTCCGAGAAGTTCTTGATTATCGTTTTCCCAGGTATATAGACTATCTGTGGCTTTGGTGGAACGAATCTTTCTCCTCCACCAAGCTTGACTGGTACTTTTGAGTAAACTCTATCAAGCATCCACTCATAGCTGTAATCTTTTACCGGCATTGTTTTTCTACACCCTCTACACTACAACTATTTAGAAGACTTATAAGCTTACTAGGAAAGGCTAACAAGAGGGAACCACAATCATTGAAGCGGAGAATATATACTTTGAGACTTATGGATGTAGTTTAAATAGAGCTGATAGCGCTACTATGATGTATTTATCCAGTAGTAGAGGCTACAACATAGTTGTAAGAGAGGAGGAGGCCGACGTTGTAGTTGTAAATACTTGTACAGTACGCAGAGATACCGATGAACGAATCATAGACAGAATTGTGAAAATAAAAAGAGCTTATCCTAATAAAAAGATAATCGTAGCTGGGTGCCTTGTTTCAGCACAACCCTACACAGTTAAGAAAGCATTAGATGGAACACGTTACTCACTACTATCTACACACATGATTGCAGAGATAAATAAGGCAATAAGGGAAGATATAAAAAAGATCAAATTTAACCAAAATAAAGTATTCTACCCTCAAAAGAATGTCATAGCTATAATACCAATAGCAGATGGATGTACAGGGGCTTGTAGCTTTTGTATAACACGTATTGCACGTCCATTACTTAATAGCTATCCCATAGAGTACGTGCTCAGAAAAACGAAAGAAGCCGTTAGGAGCGGTGCCCGAGAAATACAGCTTACATCACAGGATCTAGGAGCCTATGGGCTTGATCGTTATCGTAAATATATGCTACCTGAATTAGCAAAGATGATACTTGATATTCCTGGTGACTTTATGGTAAGACTAGGTATGATGAATCCCGAACACTTATTGAATATTATTGATGACGTTATTGAATTATTAAGAGATCAGAAAGTATACAAGTTTATACATATACCCTTGCAGAGTGGGAGCAACCATTTATTAAAAATAATGAATAGACGATATACTGTTGAAGATTTCACGTATCTTGTAAAATATATTAGAAAGAAAGTAGAAGATATCATGATAGCCACCGACATAATAGTCGGGCATCCTGGCGAAAGAGACCAGGATTTCGAGGAAACCATTAATGTGTTAAGAGAATTAGAAATAGAACGAGTCCATATAGCACAGTATACTCCACGACCAAGAACGCTTGCTTACGCCTTACCTCAAGTTAAACCACACATTAGGAAATATAGATTAAGAAAAATTCTCGAACTAATTGAAAAAATAGGCCTTAGAGCGCATAGAAAATACGTTGGGAAGAAAACCAAAGCCTTAACTACCGAGCTTGGTAATAATAGAACTACAATAGCAAGAACCCAGAGTTACTATCCAGTTATTATAAAAGAAGAAATCCCTCTAGGTAAATGGATATACGTCAATATCATAGATGCAACATATTATGATTTAAGAGGAAAGCGGGCCCGCGGGGATTTGAACCCCGGACTACCGGCTTAGAAGGCCGGCGCCCTATCCTGGCTAGGCGACGGGCCCTCAAAAGAAATGTTGTGAGACCATTTTTAAATATTTATTACATTACCTAGTA
>JALVFK010000264.1 GCA_027030065.1 Desulfurococcales archaeon
TCTCAAACTCGTCTTGTAGGTCTTTGTCTACTAGCTTGGTGGGGCAGCTGCAGAATAGTTTGTGCTTAGTGTCGAGTTGTTGGTGTATTTCTAGTCCTACCTTTAATCCTAGTGCCTCGTAGTCTAGTTTATTACTCGCCATGGTACCACCTTGGATAAATGTGTACATTGTGTCTGGGATTGATTTCTCCGGCGATATTGGTTTGGAATAATCTTTTCACTTCGTCTGGGTTTCTTGTGCGGGCTAGTATCCAGCTGAGTTTTACGTAGGCTACTTCTGGTAGCATGTCTTCTCCGGGTATGACTCCGGCTTCAAGGTATTTTCTACCAGTACTATATACGTGCATGTTGATTCTACCGAAGAGGCACTGGCTCGTCATAACGACTATTACTCCCTCTTCTACTGCTCTGCGAATAGATTCAACTAGTCTTTCGGGAAAGTGTCCTAGCCCCGTACCCTCTAATACTATTCCGTGGTAGCCTTTATCTACGTAGAAGTCTATTATCTCACTTGTTATGCTTGGATAAAACTTTACCAACGCCACCTTGGGGTCGAAGCCGTTTTCTACTACTAGTCTACGCTTCTTATTCCTTCTATTATAGTCTTCTCTAAGTAATACTATCTTCTTCTCATAGGGGTAGATTCTCGCTAACGGTATATCGTTTATTGACTGAAAGGCGTCGCGGCGGCTCGTATGCATTTTCCTAACCTTTACCCCCCGATGAGCTAATGCGTAGCTATCACCAGTTTCACCGTGCATTACCACCACTACCTCCGAGAAGGGAGCTTCAGCGGCTACTAGAACAGCTGATATAAGGTTGAAGGCTGCATCACTGCTTGGACGATCGCTACTTCTCTGAGAACCTACTAGGACTACGGGTACGGGGAGGTTTCTGAGAGCAAAAGATAGTGCTGCTGCGGTGTAGTGCATTGTGTCTGTTCCATGAGTTAATATTACTCCATCATAACCCTTTTCGATGAACTCGCGGGTTTTTTCTACTATTTGCTCCCAGTGCTTTGGTTCAAGGTTCTCGCTGAATATATTGAATATTATACTGGTATCTATATCTGCTATATCGAATACTTCTGGTACGAGAGCTGCTAGGTCGCGGCTCGTTAATGCGGGTTTTACTGCCCCGGTTTCATAGTCTACTCTACTAGCTATCGTGCCCCCGGTACTAGCAATTATAACGTGTGGATAGTTTTCTCTCCTACGTGTTTCTGGTGGTATGAGTGGGCTTGGTTTTACTAGTTTGCCTATTTTTTCTATTCTAGTCTTATCGGTAACTCTTATGCCTATATTATAGCCGTTATCTAGCTTGACGACTATTATAGGCCTGGGATAGAGTTTTTCTCGAGGCATGAGTATTCCTTCGAAAACCCTATCTCCTCTTATGATTCTTATCCTATCACCTACACTTACACCAGCTTCTTCTAGAATTCTTCTCGCTTCCCCTACATAGCCTGGTAAGGGGTCATCCAATACTATTACACCTAGAATTCAAGGTATGGTTGATATAGCTTCTAGTCTACAATGAGTGGGTATGGTTTATAAGCTATAATATGAGCTTAAGCGGGATTTACTTTATTGAAAAGAGTTCGCCTAAAGATTAAAGTAATGGGAAGAGACTTAGCGGCGGCGTCTCATTGGTTGTTCTTGTAGTCTCTGGAGATATCTTAGGTATTCTTTACGGTTTCTAATACGTGGTGCTAGGTTCTTCTTGGGTTTAGGTGGAATTTTTGGTGTCTGGCTTCTAACTTTTCCAGCCTTTGTTAACGAGCCGTGGGAGGGCATATTTTCCTACACCTAGATCTTTGATACTATCTTATCCTATACTCTTTCAGAGCATGTTTGGGGTTATAAGTATTCTTATAATCCTTATATATTACTAGTTCCTAGGTTGTCTAGAGGAACTGATACAGTTTAGGTGTCTAGGATATGAAAGCATATATTATAGAGCACCTTATTGGTGCTCTCGCAGTCGACGAGAATGGTGATGTAATAGCGTTTAAGAGAGCACCCGAGAAACTCGATGACGCAGTGGAAGAGGTATTAAAGTTAGAGCAAGGTGAAATACCCTCACCTCTATATCAGTTAGCGGAAGAGTTGAAGGAGAAAGGTGTAGAGAAAGTAGTTGTTGAAGACGAGAATGTAGCTAAGTTCTTCAACTCAAAGGGTATAGATGTAGAACTCTCTCCGGGGAACCAGGTAGCTGTTATGGTTAGAGAGAAACTACCAGAGCTAGCAGTAAAGTTGGAGGTCTTTAAGACTGTTGAGGAATATGATGAGTTTGTTCGTACAGCTGGAATAGAGATTACCCGTAGGAAGCTGAGGAGAGCTGCTGAGAAAAGAGACCAGTTGGCAATCCAGGCTATTAGAGCTATAGACGATATAGATAAAACAACCAACTTGTTCGCAGCGAGGCTTAGAGAATGGTATAGCCTCCACTTCCCAGAACTAGACGAGCTCGTAAAAGAACATGAAGACTATGTTAGACTCGTAGCAGAACTCGGCCACCGAGACAATATGACTGTTGAAAACGTTAAGAAACTAGGCTTTAGCGAAGCAAAAGCTAGGAGAATAGAAGAAGCGGCTAAGAAGAGTATTGGAGCAGATCTCTCAGACTTTGATATAAAGCCTATCCAGACATTAGCCAACATTACATTAGAATTGTATAGGCTTAGAGGAGAACTCACAAGCTACATAGAGGCAGTTATGAAAGAAGTAGCACCAAACATTACGGCACTCGTAGGACCCCTACTAGGAGCTAGACTACTAAGCCTTGCTGGAGGACTAGAACAACTAGCACGCCTACCCGCGAGCACTATCCAGGTCTTGGGAGCAGAGAAAGCCTTGTTTAGAGCACTTAGAACTGGTGGAAGACCACCAAAGCATGGAGTTATCTTCCAGTATCCAGACATCCATAGATCACCAAAGTGGCAGAGAGGTAAAATAGCAAGAGCTCTTGCAGCCAAATTGGCAATAGCCGCTAAAGTAGACGCCTTTACTGGTAGATTCATCGGAGACGTACTAGTACAACAGCTTAGGAAGAGAATAGAAGAGATAAAGAAGCTCTACGCAAAGCCTCCAGTAAAGAAAAAGAAGGAGGAAAAGCCTGCTGCTCCTCCAAGGAGGAGAGGGAAGCCCAGGAGGAAGAAGAGAGGTAGAAGGGGTAGGAGGTAATATATTTACACACATACACAGAATAAATCTATGATAAGGTGTACGCGTGATGCCCGAAGTAGTAAAAGTATATGAGCATGAAAAGTATAAGAGAGTATACATTGTAGAACTAGATGATGGTTCAGCAAAACTTGCGACCGAGAATCTTGCACCAGGTAAGAGGGTTTACGGTGAACGATTATTCAAATACGGTGATAAGGAATACCGCGAATGGAACGCCTACCGTAGTAAGCTAGCTGCAGCACTACTAAAGGGATTAGAAGAACTACCCGTAAAGGAGGGGGACCGCATACTATACTTGGGAGCCGCTACTGGCACGACGCCAAGTCATGTATCTGATATCATAGGGCCTAAAGGTAAGCTCTTCGGCGTTGAGTTTGCTCCAAGAGTTATGAGAGAATTCGTCCTAGTAGCTGAGACCAGACCCAATATTATACCCATTCTAGGCGATGCTAGATTCCCAGAGAAGTATAGGTATATTGTTGAAGCAGTTGACGGAATATACGCAGACGTAGCCCAACCCGAACAAGCATCAATAGTGGTACGTAATGCCGAGTTCTTCTTAAAGGATGGTGGATGGCTCCTCCTAGCGATAAAGGCTAGAAGCATTGATGTGACAAAGGCTCCAAGCGAGATATATAAGAAGGAAATAGATACGTTGAAGAATAATGGCTTCGAAATAATAGACGTAGTACACTTAGAACCTTTCGACAAAGACCACGCAATGGTATACGCTAGATATAATAGAAAGAAGTAATTTTTCCCACAGCACCAATAATTTTTCCAAGAGAAATTTTAAGAATGCTAGATAGGAAAACTACTTGTGGAGTCCTCAGTACCCATATTAGATAAGGGTATAGTAATGATGAGAGCTGTTATGGAGCGATTACTGGAGAGCGTACTAGAGGTGTTGGGAAAGCACCATTTCCGTATAGAGAAGTTAGACTTTCCTAGGAATATTAAGAAGCGGAGCATAGATATAGTTGCCGCATCGAATGAGAGAAAGCTTCTGATAAAGATTATATCATCTATAGACGATATTCATTATCGAGAAGCCAAAGAACTCCACGGCATATCATATACACTAAATATCCCGTCTATAATAGTTAGCGAAATATTTAACAGGAACCCTATGGAAGATTACGTATTATATGATCGCCATGGACTACCAGCTATAACTCCACAAACACTAGAAAGTGTGCTATCTGGTAGTGAGGATATCTACGTGTACTATAAACGAGGAGAATTCTATGTTAATATAAATAGAGAAAAGCTTAGAGAGATTAGGGAGGAGAAGAGGCTAAGCCTAGGCGATATAGCATTAGCACTAGGCGTTACACGTAAGGCAGTTTATGATTATGAGAGAGGTAAAATGGATATAAACATAGACAAAGCTAAAAAACTAGTAGACATGCTTGGAGAAGAAATACTTGAACCAATAAACGTGTTTAGAACCCCCAAGGCGAGCATTGATAATCAGCCGGACCATATTGCCGAAGCAAGGATAATAAATGAGGCTTTGGAGAAAGGATATAGAATAGCACATGCAGTAAACACGGTCTTTGATATAGCTTTAGACATGTATGGAACAAGGTATACTATTATAGTAGAACATCATAGAGAAAACAAGGTTCTAACTAAAGCTGAGGAGTCGGAGAAGCTTGAGAGGATAATAGAGGTTAAGAGAGCAGCAATAATACAAACACCTAGGCTTAGACGTGAAGTAGAGCGTATGGGTATAAGTATAGTTGAAGGACTAAGAGATCTTGAAGAAAATACATAACCTTTTCAAATACTAGTGTTTATTATATATCCTAGCAGTATAGGGAAGCCTTCTTGGAGACCTTGAAAATAGTGATTACTGGTAGACCAGGTGTAGGTAAAACAACCATATTTAATAAAGTATTAGATGCGCTAAAGAATAGAATAAAAATCGGAGGAATTATCTGCCCCGAAGTTAGAGAAGGTTCCATGAGAATAGGGTTTAAGATAAGAGACTTAATGACTGGAGAAGAGGAATGGCTTGCACATAAATACTTGTTTAAGAATGGACCACGTATAGGTAAATATATTGTCAATCCCCAAGCTGGCTCCTTTGGAGCTAGAGCTTTAGATCGTGCATTAGTAGAAGCAGATATTATCGGTATTGATGAGATAGGGCCTATGGAGCTTAGACTAGGCGAATTACGTAATGCCATTATTAAGGTGCTAAGGTCGGGTAAGCCCATTGTAACTGTAGTACATTATAGGATGCGTGACCCGGTTATATCTCGTTTACTCGAAGATGCTGAGAGGTATATTGTTACATTGGAAAATAGGGTTTTTCTAGCGGAGAAAATAATTAGTCGTCTCCTACCCCTATTTTCCGGGAAGCTGCAAAGTGGTTGAAAGAGAATTAATAGAAGTAGTTGAGGGTAAGGCTAGAATTCTTGTACCTAATCCTAAACTTTATTCAAGACCAGATGGAGTCTACGAACCTTCTTGGGCACCAGTATTCTATAATCCTAAAATGATGTTTAACAGAGATTTCAGCATAGTATTCCTTAACACTTTGAAAAGGCTTGGAGCTAGTCTAGAATTAGTTGTTGACCCCCTAGCTGGTAGTGGTGTGAGAGGAATAAGATATCTACTAGAAGTTGAAGACATTGGAAAAGCCATCATAAACGATATTGATCCAGAAGCATATAGTATAATTGAGAAAAACGTAAAGTTAAACAATCTTAACAGTAGAGTTGAAACCTATTGCCTAGACGCCAACTTGCTCCTCAACATGTTACCCCAAGTAGGCTTGAGAGGAGACTTCATAGACGTAGACCCCTTTGGATCACCAATACCCTTCATAGACTCAGCTCTATGGGCTACTAAAAACTATGGGTACCTAGCCGCAACGGCTACCGATACGGCTGCTCTCGTAGGAACACATGAGAGAGCATGTATAAGGAGATACCATGCTAAACCTCTTCGTTGCGGCTGCGAGAAGGAGATAGGTCTGCGAATACTTATATCATCAATTATTTTAAGAGCCGCCTCAAAAGATATAGCAGCCATACCCATAATAGCTTATTTCGCAGATTATTACTATCGAGTTTTCTTCAAGATAATCCGTGGAGCGCGAAGAGCTTCAAAGCTACTGGAAAACCTAGGATACATTGTGTACGATAGGGAGAAAGGTGATTACTGGTTCGTCCACGGCTATCCCATACCAACAAGTATCGTTAAAGATCATAGAGTAGTTATTGGGGGACCCTTATGGACTAGTATACTCGTTGACATAGATGTCTTGAAGAAGATCTTAGAGGAGGCTAGCAGAAACAAATATGAATATTTAGATACCATTGATAGAATACGAATACTCTTAAAACAACTTGAATGTGAGACTCCTATAATTAAGCCATATTATAGATTGGATAAGATCTGTAGCATGATACATAAGTCTATGCCTAAAACTAGCTCCGTCATAGAGTGCTTAAAGGCTAAAGGCTACCGTGCTTGTCGGTCACATTTCGACTATAGGGGTATTCGTACAAATGCTCCACTTAATGAACTCGTAGACTGTATTAGTTCTCTCTCAACTTCATCTTAGGCTTACTGGCTGAGCCATTGCCTGCTTGACGAATAAGCCACTCAGTTAGTATCGGACATGTTCTCGGATCATAGTAGTTCCCTATACCACATCGGTTAAAGTATCTGCATGTGAAGCAGGGTATATCTTTTACTGAGTCCAAGTTTATCTTTATGACTATATCATATCTCTTAACAGCATATAACTTGTATGTTCTCCTACCATTATGTACTACTGGCTCCCTAACTATAAGCCCCTTCTTCAGCAACTGTAGCGTTATACGTGACCCCTCGCGGCTATCTATATTCATCTTCTTCCAAAGCTCGCTCTGTAAGAGTCCTTGTTCTCCTTGAGATTTTATCAACTCATATGCTTTCTTTTCAAGTTCACCCAACGTTTTTGAAGCCATTTATATCTACCTAGCCTATACTTTAACGACTGTTTTTCTTCCTCGGTGTGCACCATGTAACTACTAGTTTGATGGGGAATCGTGAACCTACACTAATAATATGTTCTGAGAACTAATATATGTATATCTTCTTTGGTAAGTTGGAAATACTATGAAACAAAAATGAGACATGCCGTGAGATAATATAGAGGTTTGAGTATACGTGATTAAAGGTCTACTACTATTAGAAAGTTGTCTACTATATCCTTATAGCGGTTCCTAACGGTTACTTCTGTTACTCCAGAGCGTTCAGCTATCTCCCTCTGAGTTTTCTTGTGATTCAATACAACAGCAGCAACATAAACGGAGGCAGCTGCAACTCCGAGGGGACCCTTACCATCTGTTAAACCTCTTCTCTGCATTTCTGCAGCTAGTCTAGATGCGATAACGGATATATAGGGTGGTAGTGAGAGGTTGTAGGTTATTCTTTCAACAAATTCTATTGGCTTACTAGGAGTTAGTGGGCGACGGTAGACTAGGTCTCTTATCTTCTTATATGCGAGCCAGAATTCCTTTCTGTCAACGTCTAGGAATCGGAGTATCTCGTCAACTGTTTTATAGGCTTTCTTATTTATCTTACATGCAATATATATCGCTGCCGCAATATATCCCGTTATCTGTGGTCTACGGATAGTATATTTTGCTAAAAGCTTCCTAAGGATGTTCGCAGCAGTTTCTCTAACAATTGGGGGTAAACGCATTCTCCCCGATACAGCGTTTAGCTCACTTAATATGTTTACGAGTTTACGATCCTTGGGGCGTACTCGGAGTTTTCTCTGAATAATTTGAAGTTTTCTAGCCTTTCTCTTCTGATATTCTGAGAAACTCCTGCCTCTTGCATCACCTATTGTTGTCGTTAACCCCTGGTCGTGGACTATAGATGTTAGTGGACCTCCAACACGGCTTCTGCTAACTCTATCTTCTGGTGAGAAGACTCTCCACTCAGGTCCCCAGTCTATAACGTGATCCTCTATTACTTCGCCTGTCTCGATGCAGATATATTCTCCTCTCTCATGGTCAAATATTATCTTTGAACGAGGACACTCACTCATTAGACTTACCTCTTACGGATTCTTCTATACTTCTTTGAAGGTCTTCTCCTACCCCTACCTCTACGCTCTCTCCGTGGAGGAGCGAAGTATACTGTTCCCGGCTCAAACACTAGTTTCACATCACTACTCTCGGGTCTAACAACAATGTATGGAGAATCCACGGGACCTATAACGTCAACAATGACGCCAAGTCTCTTCATGTCCTTGTTGAATACTCTTGCTCCAAGTGGGGGTAAGTCGCGGAGACTTGACTTAACTATTATGTTCCCCGAGCGTGAGATATGAAGAGCTATCCCTAGTTTTTTCATAGAAGTATTATCACCTCAGAAAACTCTTAAGTGATAGCTATGTTAAAAGGACTACTCCTCAAGAAGAATAATGGTAGTACTATTTACATTTATAAGGGTGTAAATGAGCTGTAATGGTGGTTTATTGGTATTATCCGGTATTACTGTATTGGAAAATTTTTCTAACCAGCTTATTTGAGAGCGCGTTTCCTTGCTTCTCTTATTTCTTTTATCTTCTTAGCTATTCTTCTATATAGTTCCTGACGTGGATATTTCTTGAGGACTACTATCCTCTTCTCTTGTTCCCACCATAGCCTGGGATAGCTTTTATCTTCTACAATTGGATCTAGCCCTAATATTTCAGCTGCTTCAACTATCTCTTCAACTCTGGGCTTGGGTACACCGTTTTCTCTTGATATTTTCCTACCTTTTCCACGGGTTTTTGTAGAGTCTATGTATACGGGCCATAAAACAATTCTTTTGTTCCTGTATTCACGTGAACTCATAATTATTATCCTACTTCAATAGTATCGCGTTTATTACGCCATCCTGTCCCGGTCTAGAGGTTACTTTAGCTTTCCCGAGCTCTGTCTCGATTATAGCGCCTTTGATTATTATTCCTCGCCTAGCAAATTCTGTATGGGCTGGTGTTTCAAGAACTCTTATGATCTTAGCCTTCTGCGCTTTATTTGATGATGGATCTATTATGTTAGCATAGACTGCTCTCTTGAGCCTAACCTTACTGTTACCTCCCCTGACCCTAATAATCTTCCTGGCCTCTCTTTCAGATAACCTTGTTTCAGTGGGCGGTCTGCCTGCTTCGTATTTTCTCTTCCCGCGGTAGGGTCTCTTTTTTCCTCCGGAGGGTTTTTTCAAATCATTTCCGTGATAGTATCCCATAGTCTGAGTCCCTCGTTCGGCTAAAAGGATACTAGAATTCTAGATTATATAGGTTTCTTTGCTATAATTCTTCTTAGTTCAACTACACTTAATAGTTCCTCGTAATATTCTGGGTTAAGCCTTGGAACTAGCGCCATTACTACTGCACTATATGTTAGATCTGTTCTAGTTATAGTTCCTTTTGTAAAGTAGCCTATTGCCCCTATTTCTCTATTAATATTCTTTCTCCCAGATATATGAGACATGTATTCTCCTAAACTACTATATTCAAGAGCTTTTTGCGGCACTTGGAATGATGGACTTAAGCCTAGTGTTACCTTCTTCTTGTCATCCATTACTACAACTGCTTGTACGTCAAGCAATACTTTATCATCTAGGTAGAGATAGCCTGCTTCAATCCCAACACTATAATCTCCACCCATTATCTCGTATGCCGAGACCGCTCTATTCAAAGCCCCCTCCAATATCTCTTGGAGCCCTATTGGCTGCTCAGATACACCAGAATCAACTCCTACACCAATTATCTCGGCATCGCCTAAGAGAATCCATGCCTTCTTAACTGCTAATAGCTTCGACCTATTAGTTGTACCCACTACAACCTTCAACTAATTCTCCCAAGCTTTTATCCGAGGCTTAACTTAAAAACTGGTTTTCCCTACATTTAAGCGAATGTCTCCCTCTACCCGGTTCTTTTAGACGGGTTTGGGGAGACTCAATGCTAAAGAAGCAGTTAAAGGCCTCAGCAATGAAGCTTTCAAGGATAATGCTAAAACCTGTATATAAGGTATATGAGAAGTGGCTTTGGACCCAGATAAAGAATGGAAGAATGCCTAGACACGTAGCCATAATACCCGATGGTAATAGGCGCTGGGCTAGACTAAGAGACCTACCCCCCTGGCTCGGACACGAGTTCGGCTATAAGCGTCTTAAAGAGGTATTAGACTGGATATGGGATCTTGGAATAGAAGTCGTAACGATCTATGCAATGTCTTCTGAAAACTGTACCCGGAGAAGCCTAGAGGAGAGGAAGAGACTTTTCGACTTAATGAGAAGAGCCTTAAACGAGGTTATAGAAAATATAGACGACTTTAGAGAACGCGGTGTAAAAATCCGTGTCCTTGGTAGGGAAGAGCTTATTCCCAGAGATCTAATAGAGCTATCTAGAAGGATCGAAAAATTGACTTCAACCTATCCTAGAAAGCACGTATTGAACATAGCGTTATGTTATGGTGGGAGGCAGGAGATAGTTGATGCTGTTAGAAGAATTGCTCTCGACGTATCATTAAATCGCATTAGCGTTAATGATATAGATGAAAACTTGTTTTCAAAATACTTGTATACAAATGGTGTACCTGATCCCGACTTGATAATTAGGACATCGGGTGAAGAGAGGATAAGCAACTTCTTACTATGGCAGTCAGCTTATAGTGAATTATATTTCTGTGAAGTCTACTGGCCCGATTTCCGTAGAATTGATTTGTGGAGAGCTATTAGGTCTTATCAGAAACGTGAGCGCCGGTTTGGTAGGTAGGACCTATTAGAATTATTTCTCATCGCTTTATCATAGACCTCAACTTGTCTTCGATCAATGTGAAGAACGTTGTTAATATTATTGCTACTATTATCGTAGCAAACAACCATAAGAGGATACGTGATTCTATTATTGCGTTGAGAACAGATTCTGGGCCAGCTGTTGCGGGAAGTTTACCTAGCGTTTGGGCTAGATTGTATAAGGCTATAACCATCATAGCTGTTATTATGAGCCCTGCTACGTCATGCCATACTCTTGTATCGTTACTCATTATCTTAACTATGGCGCGTGCAGTAAAAATTGCTGTTACACTAAACCCTATGAAGGGTGTTAAAACATTTATTGCCGTAGCTATAGCGTGTATCGTTGACGTTGTCTGCTGGATGGAGAAGACGGCGACACCTATACCTATAGCAAAAGATATTGAGGACAAGATCAATGCAACCGATGTTATAGGTGATGAAGCCCACCAATCCTGTATTTTCTGGTCTAACTCGAAGCCTCTAACAATCATAGCCAACCCGATTATGAGGAAAGCTACCGTTAAAGCGTATTGAAGCATATTGAGTAAGGCGAGGGCTGATATTATTGCTAAGATCATCCCTGGGACTCCTAGAAATAGGCGTGCAAAGCGTGGTTCCTCTATTATCTTCTTTATGTATCTTCCTATGAGAATATATGTTTCCTCTACTCCTCTAAGCTGCTCCACGACTACTCTTTTAACTGATATTATAGGAGCTATGCTTTGGAGTATTGGTATTACCCGTTCATCTTCAGCACCATCGCTTACTAAAACTATTCCATCAACATTCAACGCTTTCACGATAGCTTCAACTTGCTCTCGTATACGAAGATCAGCTTTTATAGGATCTATGGGATCACCTGCAACGACAGCTACTTCTACATCATAGCCTTCCTTGGATAACTTCTCGGCAAGGGATAATGCAGAAAATAGTACGTTTGTATCCGAATCCTCTGGTCTCTTCAAGGCAAAGTCTACTGCAGCCTTCATTAGACTAGCCTTACCGATAACGGGTGTCTTTATACCCACTCTACCAATATCGTCGTCTACATCAACTGCTAATACAAGTATTCGTTTAGTCCTCATTGCTCGGCTGCTATCACTTTTAGACAGCCTATTCACCTTACAGAGTGTAGGGTCTCCAAATACTACATAGTTTACTGTAGAAAATAATTTTCCTCTAGCAGCGGCTACGTTATGTATACTTGATACTCATGTTACATTTACTCTTCTTCTATTTCGCCGTAGAGAAGTTTTAATTCTTCCAAGCTTAGACGCTTGGTTTTAGACTTGGCTATTTTTTCCTCAATTCTTCTCTTCTTCTCGGCTAGTATTTTCTCGGTCATACGTTTTTGTTGTTCTTCTATTATCTTGTTGTATTCTTGTCTCTTAGTCCTTAGCTGATTGTATAGTTCCTGTAGTTCATTGGTAAGCCTATCTATCTCTTGAGAATATTGTTGTATTTCCTCATTTAACGCACCTATTTTCTGAGATAGCTCATCTATACTCTTACTTAACTCAGAGAGTTTTCCATCAATATTTGTTATCTTCTGGCTCTTTTCTGAAAGTTTTGAAGATACATCGCTTAACTCTAATCTTAGCTTCATGAGCTCGGCTTTTGATTCATAGACCTCTTGTTTTATCTGCTTGGCCTTATATGCTTGTTCTAGTAACTCTTCTAGTCGCGCTATCTCCTGGATTATCTCGTTCTCCTCTTCAACGCTTAGAACACTCGTCATCTGTCTCCATTCGAGTTGTTGCAATCTTCTCTGGATAACATGTATAGGCACTCTAAGCTTACTCTGTACCTGGCTTATAATCTTCTTCTTATTGTTTATATCGTTTATTAACTCTCTAAGCCTATCTCTTAGCTCCTTACGCCTCGCTCTCAGCGATCTTACTTCCTCTACCATTTTTTTCCTTTCTTCTCTCAGCTTTCGGACTTCTTCTATTAACTCCCTACGTCTTCCTATTAGCTCTCTTTTCTTATCACGTAGAACACGTACCTTCTCTATTAATTCCATTCTCTTCTCTTTTAGTGATCTTATTTTTTCACGTAGAGCATCTATTTCTTCTAATAGCCTTACTGCTTCTGGACTCTGCACTTCCAAGTATTTAGCCCTCGCTTCCTAATTATTGATTCGCGGACTTGTTTATACAGAGTTATGGTTGCTTTGAGAGTTTGATAAGAAATAATGCTGGGGGATATTAAAATAGTTTGTATCTCCCGTTACTGTTTTTTCACTATTATTCTCACATCAGCTACTTTAGCACCTTGCCCCTCGGGAAATACCATTATTGGGTTAAGGTCTAGTTCGGATATCTCTGGGTTTTCTTCCATGATCTTCGATACTCCTAGAATAATCTTAACTATTGCTTTCTTGTCTCTTGGCTTTATATGACGGTATCCGTCTAGTATTTTCTTCGCCTTTATTTCTGATAACATTTCCTCGGCGTCACGTTCTGTTAGCGGGACTACTCGGAAGGATACATCCTTTAATACCTCTACGAAGACGCCACCTAAGCCAAACATTACTACAGGGCCGAAGATAGGGTCTCTTGTTGAACCGACTATTACTTCTACGTCCTCTGGAACCATTTCTTGTACTAGTACGCCAGCTATTCTAGCGTTTGGTGCATGTTTCTTAACGTTTTCTAGTATCTTGTTGAATGCGTTCTTTACTTCTTCTGCTGACTTTAGGTTAAGTATTACTCCTCCCACATCGCTCTTGTGTACTATGTCTGGTGATACTATTTTCAATACTACTGGGTAGCCGATTTTTTCTGCTAGTTCTACTGCTTCTTCTGCTGTAGTTGCGAGGCCATAGCCTGGTACTGGTATATTGTATTCTTCGAGAACCTTGTATGCCTCGTGTTCTAGGAGCTTTGATCTATTTTCGCTTAATGCTTTAGATATTATCTCTTTTACCTTAGACAAAACACGTACACCTCGCTATGTATTCCAAAGTTTTAATCCAAGCGTCTTAGTAGAATACTACTATTTGAGCCTAACTCCTAAAAACATAATCAATAAATACTATCATAGCCTTCCCGAAGGCTCTTCAGTTAAGAAGTCTTCACCACCACTAAATATACGCTGGAGAGATGCATAGACTTCGCTTAAGCCAGCTCCCGTTAGACTTGATACTGGTATGGGTATCCACGATAAACCTAGATTCTCGAGTAAGTCTACAATGTTTTGTGCCAGCATTGATAATTGTATGTCTCTATAAGTTTCCTCAGATAATGCTTCAGAGAAAATGAGCGGGTCTTCAGACCATGATAATAGTTTTTCCACATGATTTCTTGAGACCATATCTGTCTTAGAGAGAACTGGTATTAATGGTTTCTTTAATCTCACGAAAACTGATGCAAGAAGCATAAGCATTGAAGCATATATTGATGGCGATGTCACATATGTTGCGTCTAGTAGGAATAGAGAAGCCACCTTATCCCCACCAACTAGCTGATCTAGTACTAATGGACCAGAGGTGCGGAATGCAAATAGTTCTAGCTGGCCCGGCGAGTCTATTATAACGTAGTTCGGTCTAACAGAGTCTAACTCCTCCTTTATCTTATCAATGTGGTTTACAAGCATGTCTACTGATACTATTAATGCACCATTCGGACCCAAATTGTATTCCTTCATTACCTTTCTAGCATCAACGTATTCTCTAACATCAATATCCGGTGAGTAGGGGAGCCACTCAGCTGCTGGATCCATATTCAATCGCAGAACACTTAATTGTTGATCCTCTAACCATTCGCCTAGCGCTGATGTTAGGTATGATTTACCTGATCCCGCTGGTCCAACCATTACTATGTAATAGGGCATCTAGATCAGCCACTAGGGTTTATATCATCGAATACCAGCGTAGGGAACTCTTCTTACCTCTAAATTCTCCTCTAATATTTACCTTATAACCGCATCTAGGACATCTACCGTCCTTTGTTATATTGTATTCAAGTATGTAGAAGCCATACCTCTTTATCAGTAATGCCCCGCATCTCGGACAATAGGTATGTTCCTTGGGGTGTCCCGGAACATTGCCTAGGTAAACGTGCTTTAATCCCTCTTCCTCAGCGACCCTCGCTAATTCTTCAAGCTTCTCAACGGGTGTTGGGGGTACATCTATCATTTTATAATCGGGGTGAAATCTTAAAAGATGAAAGGGTGTTTCGGGGCCTAGGTTTTCTACTATCCATCTAGCGAGTTTCTTAACGTCTTCCTTTTTATCACCATATTTTGGTACAACTAGATTTGTTATCTCAATCCACCAACCCTTATCCTTCATTGCCTGAAGTGTTTCAAATATTTTTTCAGGGTCGGGTACGAATATGAATTTGCGGTAGAATTCCTTATTGCCTCCTCCCTTAAAGTCTACTGTTGCTGCATCCATGTATGGCCCTAGCTCATCAACAGCTTCTGGGGTCATGTAACCATTTGTTACCATGGTATTAAATAATCCATGCTTTTTTGCTAGTTTTGCTGTATCGTACATGAATTCAAAGAATACTGTTGGTTCATTATAGGTATAGCTTATTCCATCTGAATCTGTCTCTAGGGCCCATTTTACGACGTCTTCAGGCGTAGCGGGATTGCCGTAGACTGAATCGTATCTTATCTGGCTGATCGTCCAGTTTTGACAGAATTGACAGAAGAAGTTGCATCCAGCTGTTGATATTGAAAGAACGCTTGAGCCTGGATAGAAGTGCATTAGGGGTTTCTTTTCTATTGGGTCAACGTTTGCTGCTGTTAGTAATCCATAGACTAGTGTATATAGCTTGCCCTTATAGTTTGCTCTAACACCACAGACACCGTATCTGTTTTCAGCTATAATGCATCTGCGGTGACAGAGATTACATTTTACACGATTATTTGGTAAGGGCTCCCATAGCCGTGCTTCTCTTACTCCATGTTTTCTCTTTACTACTTTTTCTACGGGCTCCATAGTATTCTCTCACCACTAGCGAAAAGTCTAAGAGTCCTTCTTTGTTTCCCTTTACTCACTCCGCCTATTATCTTTAATTCTAAACCACATTTAGGACACTTATTATCTTTTAACAATACTTCCCTAACACCATATTCATCTCTTATTATCAATGGTGTTTTACAGTTAGGACAATACGTTGTACTATATTCACCACTCGTATCTCCAACGACATATACGTAGTTAAAACCCGTGGCTTCAAGTTTGTCTATTATTTTCTTGATTGTCTTCCAGTTTACGGGTTCTACTATTTGGACGTGTGTTGGGGTGTCTTTATCTATTGTTTGTAGTTTTTCTAGTATTTTAGTCCACTTTAATATAGATGTACTATCAATTAATAATAATAGCTCGTAGTGTATTCCGCGTCTACCAATATACATAATATTATCAATTATATTACCTATACTAGGCGTAGAGCCAGCTAGAATAGGTATGTCAATTAGAAACGCGTCAACATCTAATTTCTCAACTATACTACTAGATACCGTTAGCGTTGTCTTTACAACAGTTCTTATCCCCTTAGCCTTGAGTTCGCTGAGGAGTTTTGCAACCCATTCATGAATTAATGGTTCTCCCCCAAGAATTGAAACTATGTTAGCACTAACTTGTTTGAAATAGTCTAGTATTTCATTGAGAGTTATCTTCTTTAACTCGTAGAGCTTGCCTACGTCTTCGCCGTTAACTACTGCGCTCCAAGGGCAATTCTTACATGTGTAAGGGCATCCGGGTACCCATAGGTTTATACTCCATGAGCCAGGATAGAAGTGGTATAGGGGTATCTTTTCTATTACTGATGTAGTTATCGCTGTAACCATCCAGGGGTATTTATCCCTCACACCATAGTCGTCAACTATTATGGCTCCACAAAAACCAGTAAACCCTCTACCTATACCACTACACTTTCTTGGGCAACGAGTACATGTTTTCGGCATATCTTGTTTTACCCAGCTATAGTGCTGAGACCTTGGCTTAAAAGCCGTGCTTGAGGATAAAGTTGTTAAAGTATTAGATACAAGCTATTATCCGGGAAATATAATGATAGTTCTCGGCCTAACGGCTACGAATGGTGTCGATAAGGAGATAGCCGAGGCTTTAAAGGCTAGCCACGTAGTAGTGGAACATAAAGTATTCCCGGATGGAGAATCCTATATAAGAATACCAGTTAGTGTAGATAACGAGCATGTAGTAATTGTTCAGTCTACTTATAAGCCTCAAGATAAACACTTAGTAGAATTGTTACTAGCTATAGAGGCAGTAAAAGATCTCGGCGCTAAAACGATAACAGTTGTAACACCATACCTAGCCTATGCTAGACAGGATAAGAGGTTTAGAACGGGTGAAGCTATTAGCATTAAAACAATTTTGAGAAGCATTAGATGTGCTGGAGCGGATACACTAATTGTCGTGGAGATACACAAGGAGCACGTCTTAACGTATTTCACGGGTACAGCTATAAATGTATCAGCTATGGATGCGCTAGCAGAATATTTCAAAGATAAGGTAGAGAACCCCCTAGTTCTAGCCCCTGATACTGGAGCCCTACCTAGAGCGAAGAGGTTTGCAGAAATAATTGGCGGTGACTACGATTACTTAGAGAAAACTCGTGATAGGATAACGGGGGAAGTAAAGGTGAGACCCAAGACTATTAGCGTAAAGGGTAGAGTAGTAGTTATCGTAGACGATATAATAAGTACGGGTAAGACCATGGCTTTAGCAGCAAAACAAGCTCTTGAAAACGGTGCTAGAGAAGTGTATGCAGCTTGTGCACACGCATTATTTGTTGATGACGCCTATGAGAGACTTAAAAAAGCTGGGATAAGAGAAGTAGTTGCAACAAATACCGTACCAGTACCCAAGGGCGTGGTGTCAGTGAGTGTAGCACCGTATATCGCTAAAACTATAAGCGAACTATATGGTTGAACTTGGAGTTGCCTAGGAAAACGCTCTACGCTATTTTATCTGGAGAACACGTTACATTACCTTTAGCTGAGCTTAAGGCGATAATTGAATCTGAAGGCTACTATTATTATCAACATGTTGTCTTAGACCAACTGGTTCTATTTGACTCAGAGCCCCAAGTGGCTGAGAAGATTACACATAGGGCTGGTATGGTTAGAGAAGTAGGATTATTCTTGGACATGGCTCCGGCTTCTATTGATGAGTATTTGTCTAAGATAAAAGACTTAGACTTATGCAGTATCGTTAAGGATGATTTCATTATACGTAGTCGTAGGTTTAAAGGTCATTCCCGAGGCGTCAATATAGATGATTTTATTGGAGCTTTAGCGGGTCGCATTATAAGGGAGTGTAGAGCAAGAGTTAATCCTATGTCTCCCTCAACTGTTATCCGCTTATTGTTTACTGACGGTGTTGTAATTATCGGATTAATGCTTGCACGAGCAAATACGCGCATATTCACTGAGCGTAGTCCAGCGAAAAAACCCTTTTTCAGACCTGGTGCTCTTAGCGTTCAATTATCTCGCGTATTCGTTAATTTGAGTAGGCCGAAGAAGAATAGATTGTACTTGGATCCCTTCTGTGGTACAGGAGGCTTCCTAGTTGAAGCAGGATTTATGGGTTTCCACGCTATAGGGTTTGATTTAAACGAGATTATGGTTGAGGGTGCTAGAATAAACTTAGACTACTATGGATTACGGGATATAGAGGTCTTGAGGGCTGATGCAACACGCATACCGCTACATGCTGAGAGTATTGGTGCTATTGGTACTGATCCACCCTATGGTAGATCTACTTCAACTATGGGTTATAGGCTAAGCGAGATAATAGAGGGATTTGTTTACTCGGCTTCAGAGGTCCTCGAACATGATAGCTACCTTGTTTTTGCTACTCCACATGTATTTGATGCAAGAAATATTATAGAGGAGGCTGGACTAGTTCTTATTGAACGACACTACATGAGGGTTCATGGCAGTCTTACACGCATATTATGGGTGGTTTATAAGAGTTGAAGACCCTAATAGTTTTCCTTGGAACAAGTGCTGCCGTACCAACAAAGAATAGGGGCTTACCAGCTATTGCTTTAAAGCATGGAGCCGATGTATTTCTCTTTGATGTAGGTGAGGGAACCCAGTACAGGTTAATAAGAGCTGGACTTAGTCCGGTTAAAGTTACTGCCGTGTTTATAACTCATCTCCACGGTGACCATGTCTTCGGGTTACCAGGACTACTTCAATCAATGTCAATGTATGATAGGAAGACACCTCTCCACATCTACGGGCCTAAGGGACTAGCATATTTTGTTGAATCAAGTATGAAGGCTACTGGACATAAAC
>JALVFK010000265.1 GCA_027030065.1 Desulfurococcales archaeon
TGTGTTTTTCAGCCCATTCTAGTTGAAGCCTCCCCCTGGGGGCTAGTCCTAGATCCTTTACCTTATAGTCCAACTGGTATTCCACCTACAATACATTACGTGTTTTTCTTACCCTTGTAATAGTTCCGGCCAGCATATATGTTTTACATTACCCATAGGGCTTGTGTAACGTATTTTTAAGCCTGGAGGAGGTATTAGGTTGGAGAAAAGTGGTGGCAATAGTGAATGATACTATAGAGTACACGGGGTTGGAGAAGAGGCTTAGAGGGTTCTTGAAGTCGAAGCCCTGGCTCCTCCCATTCCTAGTATATGTTTCCCGAAACCCCATGGGGACTATTAGCGATGTATCCCGTATACTTGGCGTGAGGTCTAGTATTGTGAGGCGTGCATTATGGTGGCTTTCTAAGATAGGCGTAGTGAGTGTTTCTAGAGAGGGTGATAAGAGATACTATCGTGTAGCTGAAGACGCTATAAATCTACTCAACGAGATAACGGGGAATACGCGCTACTATAATAGGAACTATGTGTTAAAGATAAATGGGGAATACATTGTTGTGAGGGTGAGGAGAAACCGCGTAATCCCATACACTATACCAGCCAGCATAGTTGATACCGTTGAGAGGGTTCTAAGAAATGCTCCTAACCAGGAGTTTACTCTCAACGACCTAGTCTTCTCAACCAATATTTCTCCTAGACTACTGGTTTTAGCGTTGAGGGTTTTGAAAATACTAGATAGGGTAGAGAAGAGTAAAGCAGGCTACATGTTGAAAACTAGAAGATAGTCAGCATCGCAGGGCCTCCCCATAACCCCAAGCCTATAGGGAGACTCGGGGAGTCGGGGTCGGAGGTTGTCATCATATTCGGGTTTAATAATGTGTTAATACTTATTAATTAGGCTTTAACTCGTAGAGAACTTTGATTCATTGTTTGGTGGGCCCGCGGGGACTTGAACCCCGGACCTCCGCCTCGTAAGGGCGGCGTCCTAACCAGGCTAGACGACGGGCCCTAGCTCTCTCCGGCTATTGTTGTAGATGGGTGGGGGGATATTAATTCTTCGCGGATAATTCTTTTTCGAGGATATATAATATTATTGCTGTACTAGCAACTGGTCCTAGGTCTCCCCCGATTGGCGGTTTTACGGGGTTGCCTAGAAAGGCTTCTTTTTTCGCGAGCCCCGTATCGGTTCCCCCTACGACTATCATTAATGGTTCTTCTAGCTTTATTTTCGAGGGGTTGAAGGGTTCACCGTATTGGTGTGATATCGTAATAATTGTTGATGGCTTAAAGAGTTCTATTGCATCGTTTATATCCGGTAAAACTATTACGGCTTTACCCTTCTTGTAAGCTGTTTTATAGAGTTCTGGTATACCTATTTGTGCTGCAGCTGCTGATGGCTTTGTTACTACGAAGACATAGTCTTCTAGGCCGAAAGCTATCTTCGCCATATCGTTTAGTCTTTGAACGCTTGCTATATCGTGTAGGACTAGTATTTTCTTCATAACTCTTCCCTTAGCTTTCTGAGAACGTCCTCAGCTATAGCTTTTGCTAACGGGACTGGAACTGATTCGCCAACCTGGTTGTACTGTTCTTCTCTACCCCCTAGGAATACGTGGTCATCTGGGTAGCCCATGAGTCTAGCTTGTTCTCTCACGGTCAAGAACCTGTTCTCAAAGGGGTGTATGAAGCGCGAGGAGCCTAGAACGGTGGGGGCGTGACGGTTGGGGTCTAGTCTTATTAGGTTAGGTAGTTTTCTTCGAGCCCCCTTATAGTATATTAGTGGCTGGCCCCATCGAAGTCTTGCTATTCGTTTAAGCTTGCGGTAGGGGACGTTGTAGAGGTTATGGTTGGGTGGGTAATCTGAGCCGGGAGGCGGTAGGTCTCTTAGAGCATCCATAACTGTTGGAGGCTTCTCACACTTCTTCTCGGGCTTTAACTTCACGTTAGAGACAAATACTCTGAGCCTATGGGAGGGGGTACAGTAATCCTCTGCTCTCAATAAGTTAAAATATACTTGCTTGTATCCTACTCTAGCAAACTCTCTACGAATAGCATTCATTATGGGTTTTTCAAGTAGGCTTGGAACGTTTTCCATTACGAATATTCTTGGTTTAAGTTCACCAACGATTCTTATATAGTGTAGAACGAGTCTACCTATAGGGTCAACGTATAACCTATCCAGGGGGTTCTTCTTCCTACGCGGATTAGCTGCGGTAAAGGGTTCGCAGGGAGGACTTCCTATAACAACGTCTATATCACTTGCCTCCAAGCCTAGTTGTCCTAGAATTAATTCTATATCTCTACCAGTTATGTTCTTTACATCTTCTGCTAATACTATGGCTTCCGGGAAATTATACTTATAGGATCTCGCTGGCGCTTTATCATTGTCTACTCCGAGAACTATTCGGAACCCCGCTTGCTTGAATCCCAGACCGAAGCCGCCGGCACCACAGAATAGGTCAATTATTCGGGGAGCGTAGTTCACGTCTTAGTTCCTCTTCTAGGATCCTTATCCTCTCTAGTAGGATCTTCTTTGTTTTCTCGTTATCTATGTAGATTAACTCTGCTCCACAGCGAGGACATATGAAGCCGTTCTCGAAGGCTTCATCGAAAGTATATCGTGTACCGTCGACTGGACAGTAGTAGAATGAGTTTTCGCTCTCATAGTTTAGTCTCTCTTTTAGCTTCTTCAATATCTCTTTCTTCCTTAACAATAATATGCCGTTTATGTCGTCTATGTTTATTCGCCAATAATATATGAACCAGCCAGTCTCCTTGCTCCTTACACGCCTATAAGATAGTAACCCGTACTCCGATAAAGCGTAGAGAGCTTTCCTTACTTCATTAACCTTTAACCCCAATGCCTCGGATATCTGGCTATCACTAGCTTCTTCACCTAATTCTACAAGGTATTCAAACACTTTTCTCGCATAGGGGCCCATAACAGTTTCTATGAAGTCTAAGAGTTCCTCTAATGACGGCATCTTACCACCTTCTTCCCATTGTATTCTGGTATTATTCTTAAGCGAGCACCCGAGTATTCTAAGTATAGCTCACTTCCACTAAAAAGCTTATCCAAGAATATAGCTAGAGCTGCAACTTCTGAATGAGGCTGATAGCCTATTGCCACATTATAGTGTGCTAAATCGTATATTATTCTAGGCACTTTTTCAGCCCCTACTATAACTAGCTTGTCTCTATTAGATCTCTTGATCTCATCTATTACGAAGTCGACGTGGACTCCATACATAGTTAAATGTATTACTTCTCCACCATCCCTCTTCCACTTATTAATATACTCTACAGGGTTAACTCCCATTTCGAAATAACTAATACCCCGTCCCCACGATTTTTCAATCTTTAGTAAAGATTCTTTTAATCCCTCGTCTACGACATCTGCTAGTATAAAACCGTTGGCTCCGAAAGCTCGTGCTACTAGTGCAACATGTGTTGTTATACGTTTATCACGTCCGGGTCTATGACCTAGTCTTAATACGTAGACTCTATTCCACGGTCTTCGATCTTGTTCTTGAAGAGCGTGTTCCATAAGGATTCCCTCAAAGATTCTAACCCCATACCCTTAAGGGCTGAAACTGGTACAACATCTGTGATGAGAGAATAGTATAGTGTTGCATAGTTTTTGACTAATTCTCTTTTTCTCTGAACCTCGCTTGGAGTAATGAGGTCTATTTTATTTAATGCTATAATTATTGGGATTCCACTGAGACCTATTTTCTTCAGTGTTGTAACACTAGTTTCTACCTTCTCTATTAGATCTGAATCGGGATCCGATGAATCAACTACTAGTAAGACTAGATCTGAGAATAATACTTCGGCTAATGTGGCGTGGAAAGCCTCTATTATTTCTATGGGGACGCTTCGAATGAAGCCTACGGTATCAGTAAATAGTATATCGTTGCTCTTTATTGTTGTTCTCTTTGTCTTGGGGTGAAGTGTTGTGAAGGCTTCAGGGCCCGTAGGTTTTCTTTCCTTTGTTAACGCGTTAAATAGTGTTGTCTTTCCGGCGGACGTGTACCCCGTAATAGCTACGTGGATGAAGCCTTGTTCTCTTCTATTCTTTATTCTATTAATTCGCCGTAACTTTAATTTATTTAATTTCTTACGTATTGATGCTTCTCTTGACCGGAGCATTCTATAGTAAGCGTTAATAGCGTATTGTCCGGGTCCTAGGAACCCTGGTAGTTCTGTTATCTTTGCTTGTCTAATATATTCTCTTATCAGTGGTAGTTCGTGCTTGATCTTTGCTAGCTCTATTTGTAGTTTTGCCTCCATGGATCCGGCATGTATATTGAATATTTCCAGTATTAGTCTAGTTCTATCCCAGATCTCTACACGTAACTCTTTCATTAAGTTTACCATTTGACGGGGTTTTACTAGATCATATATTATTAAGCGGTCTATACCATCGTTTTTAATTATGCTCCTTATTTTATTAGAAGTGTAAAGCGATAAATAGTATCTAGGGTTGGGTTTTCTTACATAAACTGTCTCTGCTACTTCTAATCCAACTGTTTTTACAAGCATATATGCTTCTTCAAGATAATCTATACTGTTCTTTGGAATCACCAAGACTACTCTATTACTCATATTATCATGTACCCTTCTTTCTAACTCTTATATTCGCTATATCACCAAGTGTTAACTCCGTATCTACTCGCCCAGTATATTTAGATAACTCCTCTACGTCTTCAACTACTGGTTGAAGAAGCTTTATTTTCAATACCTTCTCTAACCTCATGGCCATGTCGATAGTAGGCATTAACCGTCCATCCTCTATTCTTTTTATAACCGATTCCGGTTCACCAACCTTCTCAGCTAATATCCGTGTCGTCCACCCTAACCTCTGGCGCGCAGATCTAATCCTCGATGCATAGTCTGGGACTACTTCATAAGACTCTAACATACGTTTGCTTATACCTCTTCTCCTCAAAGCCGGTTTTACTGGTTTTTTAACCGAATAATTTCTTGCTGGAACTCCTTGTCTAGATACTGGCATACGTGGATTCGTGTACTCGTTCTTTTTCTTACTTTTAATTCTCGCCGCACATCTAGGGCAAACTAGAAGAGTTGCCCCCTCCAATACTATGCGCACAGCATCTCGTCTCCTTATAGGTGTCCCACAGAGCTCGCAATATACTATATCGCTAGAGCTCATTTAATGCACCCAACTATTTATTAGCTGAAAACCATTATTTAGTGTTACCGTGGGAAACCTATCTGTACAGGGGCTATTATATGGCTACTGTTAGTGATGATCACATAAACATAGATATAGAATCTCTCATGGAGTATGTTAGGTTCCTTGAGAGAAGGATAAGAGAGCTAGAGAACGAGAGAGCTTCGCTTAGAAGAGAGTTAAAGTACTATAAGAGCGAAGTCGAGAAACTAATGGCTCCCCCATTAATCGAGGCCATGGTGCTAGAAGTACTAGATGATAATAGGGCTATAGTTAAGAGCACTACTGGCCCGAACCTAATAGTAAATATAAGTAATTCAATAGATAGAGAGAAGCTGTTACCCGGTGCCAGGGTAGCATTAAACAATAGAGGATCAATGATAGTCGAAATACTACCCCGCAGCGAAGACCCCTATGTAAGAGCAATGGAGGTTATAGAGAGACCCAAGGTCACATTCAATGATATAGGAGGATTAAGCAGACAAATACAAGAGATTAGAGAAGTAGTAGAGCTACCACTCAAGTACCCAGAACTCTTTAGAGAACTTGGCATAGATCCGCCTAAGGGAGTACTACTTTACGGTCCCCCCGGTTGCGGTAAAACACTACTAGCTAAAGCCGTAGCACATGAAACAAATGCAACTTTCATAAGAGTTGTAGCTTCAGAATTCGTGCAAAAATTCATAGGTGAAGGAGCAAGAATTGTAAGAGAAGTATTTAGACTAGCTAGACGCAAAGCCCCATCAATCATATTCATTGACGAAATAGATGCTATAGCAGCCAAAAGACTTGATGTAGGTACAAGTGGAGAAAGAGAGGTCCAAAGAACACTCATGCAACTCCTTGCAGAAATAGATGGATTCGACCCTCTGGATAACGTTAAGGTTATAGCTGCAACCAACCGTATCGACATTCTAGACCCAGCGATATTAAGGCCGGGCAGGTTTGACCGAATAATAGAAATACCTCTCCCCGACAAGAACGGTAGATACGAAATATTAAAGATACATACAAGGCGAATGAAGCTGGCTGAAGATGTAGATTTATGGAGAATAGCTGAAATGACTGCTGGAGCTAGCGGAGCAGATATTAAAGCAATATGTACTGAAGCTGGCTATAACGCGCTACGCAGTAAACGAAAGATTGTTAGAATGGAGGACTTCATCAAAGCAGTTCGAAAAGTTCTAGGCATGCCGGGAGCCAGGGCTAGGGGCGCCTATAATAGCGTGGGTATGAGTATATGAGGAGAAAAATAAGTCAAATTACAAGAGAAGATTTTTATAAACTCAAACAAGTAATAGATTACCAGTTTGGCTCAAAGATAAGCGACATACTACTAGGCAGTTCCAGTAACCTATCCCGAATATATGTGTACAAATCCCCTAATACTTTAAGAATAAGAGAAGTATATCTAGAAGACAAGCCCCTATTCACGATACGCGCCGAAGATTTCAAAATATTATTAAGAATATATGGTGCGTATCTCTTATGGAAAAATACTCGTACACCGGAATATAGGGTTGTTGTAGTCAGCGATATTGCAGAATACATTGAAAATGGCGGTAATGTCTTTTCTAGACACGTTCTAAGCGTAGATGAAAACCGCAGATATGGTGATGAGGTAATAGTAGTAGATGAAGATGATCGTCTTCTAGGAGTTGGCACATTGAAGTTATCTCCGGAAGAAATATTATTCTTTACAAGAGGTGAAGCTGTAAGAATACGTGAAACAGTTAGAGACTTAGAACCGAGGTAATTATTATGTCGAGAAAGAACGTACGGATAGAGCTATTTGAAAAGGTAGAGTTAAGTAAACATATAGTTGTGACAGGATTTCCGGGTTTTGGCTATACTGGATACATAGCTACGAGGTACCTAGCAAAAGAGAGGAAGCTTGACAGAGTTGGTGTTATAATAACTAGTAGATTGCCAGAATACACTATGCTAGAAGATTATGGAATAACTTTTCCCTTCGAAATATTCAGCGACAATGAGAAACTCACTGTTATAGTAAACCATGTACTCCCTGATAAAAAGGATAGGCAAGAATACGCTCAAACACTCACCAAATGGCTAAAGGAAAACAGTGTCTCTGAGCTAGTTCTAATAGGAGGATTAGATAAACGCTTTAAAAAGGGAGAAGAAAAATACCGCTGGTTCTCCACATCTAGTTATAGTAAAACACTAGAAAGCCCACTAATGGAGAAAGGATTGTATATAATAGGGCCCCTAGCATATACGGTAATGTATGCAGAGTTATACAAAATACCAAGTATCGTTATACTACCATATACGGAGCCTCTTCAATTTGACCCAAGAGCTGCAGCTACAGCTATAGAAGTCTTAAACGAACTCTATGGTTTCAAGGTAGATACAAGTAAGCTATACGAAGATGCCGAAAGACTGGAAAAAGAAATTAGCGAATTAATAAAGAAACAGGAAGAAGCAGCCAAGCATGTCACTGGAGAGAGAGTATACATGTAAACTAACAAGACCTCAATAATTCTGTTTATTAAATATTTATGAACTCTATAAATAAGTGCTTGAACAAGTACTTATTTATATTGTGCTTTAATGAATTAGTTACCTTGATACTCCAATTAACGTCCTTTGCCGAAAATACATAAATATTTCTTTTCTCAGTAGCCGTGCTATCAAGTTTTCTCAAAAACTCGAAGAAGAACTCTACTAGATCCTTTAACACGCTCTCAGATACGTAGTCCGGAATCTCGAATTGGAATAGAGGATATACATCTATTATATTTAATGGAATTAGACCGAAGAAGGGGATATAAAAGATAACTTCGGAATAATCCATGTTATTTACAGTATTCTCAACAACCTTCTTTACATATAATGATAAATCTTTCTTTACATGTGAATTTAAGGGTAGAAACAATATGTTTTCATATCCTGGCATATATGTTTGCATTATTTTCTGACGATGTCTCATTACATGAGGTCTATATATTGACGGAGTATCGTATAGGAATATACCTCTAGCTAGTGATTTAAATGAGGGGGCTCGTTTTTCCATATAGTTATGGTATCTTATTAACGTCTCAAAAGCATCATAAAGAGAGGGGTGACTTTTAGCTTTCTCCTCAAGAAGCTCCCATAGCCTGTTTTCCCTTATAGCTTGTTTAACGTTCTTTAGCTCCTGGTGAATTACATATAAATTGTGTTTTGCTATTAGTTTTATTCTATCCTTTTTATTCATTTTCTTTAATTCTTTAACACTATACTTGCTACATATAGGGCAAACACATGGAAGATAATCTAGTTCTTGTAGTCTAACAGTTCCTCTAGGCGTCATTAACCTTTCATCTCGCGCGTAAAGTATATATGATGCTGAATCAAAGGTGTCTATGCCTAAAGCAACCATGAATGGTATTATCATTGGGTGACCTGCTCCAAACAAGTGTACTGGTTTATCTGGGGGAAGCCTCATTTTTGCTTCTGCGACAACACGAATAATTGTTGAATAATCGTATCTTTCAAGTAATTTTGTGGGACTTCCTATTGCATATAAACCGAATGTATTATATATTATAGGATTCCATGCATGCTCTACTGCTTCCAGTATTGCGTCAATATAGGGTGCCCCTTGAATAGGATAAACCCATATGTTATCGCTTCCTCTTATTATGTCTATTACTCGTAGAGCTCTTCTATATGTCTCCCTTACACTTTCTAAAGCTTCTGACAGCGATGCATTACTAGGTGTGGGTTTATCTAATATAACTGATATATCTGAACCTATACTTATTTGATATCTAACTATCTCTATAGGATCTGCTTCTACATAACCATAATGTAGCTCCTGATATGCACCAGAATCAGTCATTATCGGTCCATCGAATTCTAAGAGATTATGCAACTTTCTCTCTATAGCTTCGCTACCATAATATTTGTTTATAAGCCAAGCATTTGTTATAATAGCGGAGAAACCTATGTCTCTTATATCTTGTAAGGATAATTCTTGTTTACGAGGATTTATTACTGGAAAAAGATAGGGGGTTTCTATTTTACCGTGCCTAGTAGTTATTACACCTATTCTACCAGCTAAATCCTTATCCTTTATTTCAAACATAGACTATACCTACGTACTACTACTCTTACCTTGCTTCGAAGATATGTACTTTTCAAATATACTGTAAACTTTCTGTGCTAGTGGGCCAGAACCCTCTACACCATTTCTAGTAACCTTTATCCCATAGACCATTACTGTTTCTATTTCTGGATACACCTTTATTGCTCCAGGCGCGAGTTTCAATTCTCTTTCAAGTATTTCAGCAAATTCTTGTGGATCAAATAATTCTTGCTGCGGTATAATAATCTCTGATATCTGCTGCCCCCGTATCAATACTTTATGAAATCTCTCACCTTTCTCGTTTACAGCATCCGATAACAATACGTTCAGAGACTGATTGTCTATAGCTTCAACTACCCCCTCATAGTGTCTTCCATCAACAAGGCGAACAAATATCTTCTTACCCTGCCAGCTACTTATCTCTGATACTAGCCTACGAGACACCATTGTCATACTCATATTTTACTCCCAGCACAGTGTATAGTATAGACAGAAATATAAAGCAACTTTACATAAACGTGCTCGGTGACCTCTGTGGATGTACTTGAATTAGAATGCAGCAACATAATGATTACTAAATCAAAGATACCATTAGTTGACCTCATAACGGCAACTTGTAATAATCAAATAGAATTAACATTCGATGTACATAGAGAACTCAACATCTTCAAGAATACTAAGGAAATAAAGCTCGAAATTCTTAAGGAGAAACCAGACTGTAATCCAAACACAGATTACTGTGGACAAGGCTATGTTTTCTCAATAACTAATGCCGACGGTAGAACTAAAGTGCTAATCTCAATAGGTGGCTACATAATTAGACTACTAGGAGACTTTAAACATAACTTTAAACCAATGGATAAAGTATATGTAAGAATACGTAGCATTAGTTAATCACTTAACATACAACACTTTAAATAAAATATATTATAATAGGGATTTACACGAATACCTTTAACAATTTTCTAAAGGACTTTCCAAAGAAAGTATTTAATAATAAGAGCGTAGGTCCTATATTAGTTATTGAAACAAATAATGAGAAACACTATATAAAGGTTTATGAAATCTCCCATAAAGACGACTTGAATTTAGATGAATACAATAGATTCATAAATGCTTTAATGAATAGCATAGATAATTCAGAAAGTCTTTATAGTATTGTAAGCCTAATTAAGAAAAACTATTTTACCACATACTTAGTGATTTATTCAAAAACATTTGAAAGATTAATTGAAAACATTTATTCGTTTAATAAGATAGCCAATATTTTTAAACCACAAATCAATATAAGTGATAGAACAAATTTTAAATTAAAGGACTATATTATCCTTCCTCTTATCGCCACAAAGATGAGAAAAAATAGTATCCCAAAAATACATTACGTCTTAACTAAATCAGAAGTAAACTATCCGAAAAGAGAGTTAAGATACGACGAGCACATTTTAATGAATAAAACATCAATACAAAACAATGAGTATATCGTATTAGGAAGAAGCTTAAACATTTATCCCGAAATAGACGCGCTACTACCAATAGAATATTTATACAGACATACACTAATAATGGGTGGAAGCGGTAGCGGGAAAACAACGACAGCCAAGAAGATAACAACTTCACTGGCTAGAAAAAAATATGATGGATACATAATTATTTTTGACTGGCATAGAGAGTACACTACTATAAGTAGTAGATATAATACAAGGATCTATACACCAGGGAAACCTGGCAAAACAAACATAAGCATTCCTCCAATAAATTGTAACACTGATCTTGAAACAACCCTGCAAATCATCGAAGCATCCCTTCAATTAACTCCTCCCCAGGCATATATGTTGGCGAAGATTACTGAGAAAATATGTGAAAACAAAAACACAGCAACCTTCCTTGACATACTAAAAAGTATAGAGGACGAGAAAGAAAGAACCAGCATTAGAAGTGAACTAGAAGTCATGCAAGCTCTTTATCGTAAAATTTATACTCTTGCAAGAGGTCAGGGCTTATTCTTATTCTCCAACAAGGATAGGATAAGCGAAATTTTCACAAATACAAATAATAGACCAAATATTATAATAATTGATTTATCAACGATCATAAATGTAAAGCTAAGGATCATATACACTTCAATAATGCTTAAAACAATCTTTGAATACAAGTCACTGTATTTAATAAGAAAACCCGTACTAATGGTAATAGAGGAAACTCATAATCTGCTCCAGTACAATAATATGATATTGGATCAAATGGTAGCGGAGTCTAGAAAATACGACCTAGGCTTTATTATAATAGAACAAAGCATAGCTAATTTGACTAATAATATTATAGCTAATACGTTTAACAAAATAATACATAATACTGTCTCTCCAATTGATCTAGAAAAACTTAAACAAATAATACCATTAAACTATGTAAGAATTTTACCACGCCTAGACGTCGGCGAAGCTGTTTTTACCGGTGGAATCTTTAAGGAACCACTTGTTATAAAAATAACTTATGAGTAAAAATATTACGGTTACTCCTCCTCTTCTTCTTTCTTACCCTTCTTCTCCTCTTCTTCTTTACCAGTCCTTGATGCCGCTATAACATCGTCTATTCTTAGTATTAATGTTGCCGCCTCTGTAGCAGCCTTTATAGCATTAGCCTTTACTGCTGCTGGTTCAATAACACCTAAGGCCATCATATCTTCTACTTTTCCTGTAAACACGTTGAATCCATACCAGAGTCCTTCGGGTTTAGCGTGAGCGCTTCTTAGTTCTATTAGTTTTTCTACCGGATCATATCCCGCGTTTTCTATTAATGCCGCTACAAGGCCTTCTAAAGCTTTAGCATATGCCTTTATAACTAATTGTTCTTTACCAGAGAACTTGGCTGCATAATCCTTCAGATACTTGGCGAGTTCTATTTCTGTTGCTCCTCCACCAGCCACTATTCTACCGTCTCTTATCACATCGGCTACGCTACTTAATGCGTCTCTTAGTGCTCTTTCGGCTTCGTCTACTAGTCTTTCAAGACCTCCGCGTATAACTATACTTACAGCTCTGGGGTTCTTGCATCCTTCTATGAACACCATCTTGTCTTCTCCAACTTTTCTTTCTTCTACTAGCTCTGCGTATCCTAGATCTTTTTCCGTAAGATCCTCAATGTGTGTTACTATTCTTGCTTGGGTTGCGTGTGCTAGTTTTTCCATGTCGCTTCTTTTTACTCTTCTAACTGCTAGTATCTTCTTCTTAGCAAGGAAGTGTTGAGCAACATCATCAATACCCTTCTGACAAATAACAACATTAGCACCAACACCAGCAATCTTCTCAACCATTTTGCTGAGTATTTCTTCTTCCTCCTCAAG
Organism: Desulfurococcales archaeon; assembly: GCA_027030065.1. Classification (GTDB taxonomy): domain Archaea; phylum Thermoproteota; class Thermoprotei_A; order Sulfolobales; family WANQ01; genus JALWGO01. Next base: position 12,628 of record JALVFK010000265.1, read on the forward strand.
GAACTTCTTTATTTGTGACGGATCACTTATCCTTATTTCAGCGTCTATTTCTGGTTTTTCTACTTCTAGTGGTGTGTCTAGTAGTGCTATTTTAGCCTTCTCAACCCTCCTAGGCATACCAGGATGAACAACCTCCTTATCCAACACAATACCATAAACAAGCTGCGAATCAAGAAGACTACCGCCATGCTTCTTTATTACTTGTACATGGTCGAGATCGATGTACCACTTGTCTCCTCTCTTCTCAGCTACTTGCTTGACAGCTTTAACTGCTAGTTCTGCAAGATATTCTCTAGCACCATGGACTGCTTTACTTGTGAGAGAAGTCATTGCTACCTTCTTTAATGTATCTAGATCGTTTACATCTATTTTCTTCGCGATTTTGTATATATAGTTGACTGCTTCTTCCATGGCCTTCTTATAACCGTTCACTATTATTGTTGGATGAATATTCTTCTCAAGTAGTGCCTCAGCTTCTCTTAATAGTTCTCCTGCGAGAATTACAGCTGTTTTTGTACCGTCTCCAACCTCTTCGTCTTGACCCTTGGCTATTTGTACTAGCATCTTTGCAGCAGGGTGTTGTATATCCATTTTATCGAGTATAGTTGCACCGTCGTTAGTTATAGTTATGTCGCCTAAGCTGTCTACGAGCATTTTATCCATACCGCGTGGTCCATATGTTGTTCTTAGTACCTCTGCAACTGCACGAACAGCCATGATGTTTGCCCTAACGGCATCGCGTCCAGCAGTTCTTTGAGTACCTTCTTTTAATATTAATACGGGAATACCCATAGGCTCCGTAGCCATAAGTTCTCACCTCAATGATGATCCAGTTTTCTTGGAGTGAGGAGTTCTATATAAACCTTACCCCGAATCATGTCTTTGAAAACCCTTCATCAAGACTTAAAAACCATATTATGTTATTCTAGCTCATAGTGGGTTGATAGCATGGGGAAAGTGCGGACAAGCATCATAAAAAGAACAGCAAGGAAACTCTTAGCAATGTATCCTGATGCTTTCACGGAAGATTTCGAACATAATAAAAAAGTTGTTTCAGAGTATATCTCAGTAGATTCTAAAAGAGTTAGAAACCAAATAGCTGGCTATATTACACATTTGATAAAGATTAGAAAGAAGCTTGAAGCCTCCTAAGAGGAATAGAAAGAAAAATGTTAGAAATCAATGTGAGGCTACGGGGAATAGGAGGCCTAAAGATAAACGAAGAAATAAAAATTCGTGCAAACAAGGAACTCTATATCAAGGATCTTTTACAAAAAATAATTGAAGAAAAACACGAATTATCAGATTTTATTGACAAGAATGCGTTAAAACCAAAGCCTGGAATAATATTACTTGTAGAAAACATTGATTACAACATAGTTTCGAATATTAACATAAGAGAACTTTTAGGAAAAAACACGGAAATAAACATTACAATAATACCAGTTAATCATGGTGGATAATCCTTTGCAGCCAAAGTTTATAGCTCCCTCATGGGAGGACATCGAAGAGCTTTCCTATAAGATAGCTAAACAAATAATAGATAATAATATAAAAATAGATTCTATTGTAGCAATACTACGTGGGGGATGGATTCCAGCTAGAATAATAGCTGACCTATTAGGAATAGAAGATATAGGAGTACTAGGAATTAAGTTTTATAAGAGTATAGAGACTAGAAAGGAGCAACCGATAATTACCCATCCACTAATACTAGATATCTATAATAAGAACGTATTAGTAGTCGACGATGTGGCGGATACGGGAAAGAGTCTCTCTATAGCGATAGAATTAATTCGACTCTATGGTCCTCGAAACCTTTACACTGCAACGATCTATGTCAAACCAACATCAATATTTATACCTGATTTCTACGCGGAAACAACAAGTGCCTGGATAATATTTCCCTGGGAAAAAGCAGAACTTGCACGAGAGTATTCAAATAATAAGATTTCTGAAAAACAATTGATAGAAATGAAAATACAGGCTGGAGTAGATATAGATAAAGTAAAGAGGATTGCCGAACTTGTTAAAAAACAAAATACATGAATCTATAGAATACGTGTTATCATACGATAAGTTATCGTTGTCAACATATCCAGCACTAATACCGTCAACAATTAATATAAGCAACATATTACAGGTAATAGATAGATACAATGATAAAGACAAGATAATACAACTAGTTGACGAGAGAATTTGCTTTTCTAACAAACAATTAAAACTTGCTGGAATCCTTGCCATAAAATCATTTAGAGAACAAACAAACGTATCCTCGAAACCTCAAATAGAGTATCTCTTGTACTTAGCCGCTACAACACAAATTAAAGATGCAATAAAGAAAATAGGAGCAAAACAAGGGGGGAATAATTGCTTGATAATAATTACTACTGAAGAATACGACCACAAGCAATTATTGAGAAACATAATAGAGAATACAGGTATACTTATTGATAAAAGGAGAATAGTAAAGGATACTAGCTTTATTAAAGAAGTCTACAATATCCGTTTAGGTACAATAGAAGATATACTTGAATCAATTATATTAACTAAGATTGCCGTCCTGGACGCTTATAAGTAATTGATCAGTTAGAAGGTTTAATCATTACCATTAGGCTCATTGCCGTCACCAATCATCATATACCTGATAACGAGTCTATATAGAACAACTATATAAGTATTTAAAAGCAAACTATAAACATCAATCCCTAGCATAAGGTGATGACATTATGGTGCGAGTAGCTGTCGTTGATAGGGATCTATGTAAACCCAATAAATGTAATAAAGAATGTATAAGGTTTTGTCCAGTCAATAGAAGGGGAAAGAAAGCTATAGAACTACACGAAAGTGGAAAATACGTTGTAATCTATGAGGAAACATGCATAGGCTGCGGTATATGTGTAAAGAAGTGCCCCTACAATGCGTTAACTATCGTTAACTTACCAGATGAACTTGAGAAAAGAACTGTCCACAGATATGGTCCAAACGCATTTAAGCTCTATGGGCTCCCCTTACCTGTAAAGGGGAAAATCTTAGGAATTATTGGAAAGAACGGTGCAGGAAAAACGACTATTCTTAGAATTCTTGCAGGGGAATTAAAACCAAACCTAGGTATATTGGATAGAGAAGTTAGCTGGGATGAAGTCATTAGATTCTTTAGAGGAACAGAACTACAAGTTTACTTCAAACAACTAGCTGAACATAAGTTGAAATCAGCACACAAGATCCAGTATGTTGAACTAGTACCACGCTACGTAAAAGGTAGAGTAGGAGATCTCCTGGAAAGAGCTGATGATAGAGGAATAGCTAGAGAATTAGGAGAGATCCTGGGACTTGACAAAATATGGAATAGAGACATAAGAGTGATCAGTGGAGGAGAGCTACAAAAATTACTCATAGCAGCAACATTGAGTAAAAAAGCCGACGTATACTTATTTGATGAACCAAGCAGCTACCTTGATGTACGAGAAAGAATACGGATGGCCAAGATAATAAGAAAGTATCTTCCCCCAAACGCCTATAGTATAGTAGTTGAACATGATTTAGCAGTGCTTGACTATCTATCAGATCTCATAACAATAGTCTACGGCGAACCCGGAGCCTATGGAATAGTATCAAAACCATATAGCACAAAGAATGGTATAAACTACTTCCTCGAAGGATTCCTACCAGCAGAAAACATGAGAATACGCGGCGAACCTATAAGGTTTCATGCCTATAGTACTGAGTCCAAGGAAAAGACCACTAATGAGAAAATAATAGAATGGACGGACGTGTTTAAGAGGCTCGGAGATTTTAAGCTAAAGGTGAGTGGGGGCTATGCTCTAAAAGGCGAAGTAATAGGGTTATTAGGACCCAACGGTATTGGAAAGACAACATTTGTGCGCATACTGGCTGGTGAATTAAAACCAGACGAAGGCATCATAATATCGTCGAGAAAAGAGAAAATGACGATAAGTTATAAACCACAATATGTTTCTCCAAAAATGTTTCAGGGAACTGTTAGAGAAGTATTAATGGAATCGAATCCCAATGCATTAAATGTTACTTCATGGCTCTACAGCGAAGTCATACGTAAACTCAGATTAAATAGACTATACGATAGGTATGTTGATGAGCTAAGCGGTGGTGAGCTACAGAAACTAGCTATAGCTGCATGTATTATACGGGAATCCGACATCTATCTCCTAGACGAACCCTCTGCGTACCTAGACGTTGAGGAGAGACTAGCAGTAGCAAAAGTGCTACGAAAGATAATTGAGGGAAAGGAAGCTGTTGCTTTTGTAGTAGAACACGATGTAAGTATTCAGGACTTTATAAGTGATAGAATAATAGTCTTCTACGGCACCCCAGGAATCAATGGAGAAACAACTACACCACTACCACTCAGACAAGCAATGAACCTATTCCTAAAGGAGCTAGGTATAACATTCCGCCGAGATCCTCAAACTGGGAGACCGAGAGTTAACAAGGAGGGAAGCTACCTTGATAGATATCAAAAATCGATAGGCGAATACTACTACATAGCTAGTGGAATAGAAGATTAATCCTTATAAGATTCCATAGATTTTATCGTGTTTAATATGTGAAAACCTAATTAGTCTCTTCTCCCACACCCAGTACACAGAAAATCCCATATCTAATCCAAAAATGGGTGAACCTTCTATGAGCGAAGAGAAAAAGATAACCTTAAGCGTAATAAAAGCCGATATAGGTTCTCTAGCTGGACACCACATAGCACATCCAGACACATTAGCAGCTGCTAGCGAGGTTTTAGCTGAAGCTAAGAAAAAGGGAGTTATCATTGACTTCTACGTAACACATGTAGGCGACGACATACAGTTAATAATGACACACCGTAAAGGAGTTGACAGTCCAGAAATCCATGGTCTCGCATGGGAAGCATTTAAGAAAGCAGCAGATGTAGCAAAAGAACTCGGATTATATGCAGCTGGACAAGATCTCTTATCAGAAGCCTTCTCCGGCAATGTTCGTGGCCTGGGACCAGGAGTAGCTGAAATGGAATTCGTTGAGAGACCCTCAGAACCAGTAATAATATTCATGGCCGATAAAACAGAACCAGGTGCCTTTAACCTACCACTATACCGTATATTTGCTGATCCATTCAATACAGCTGGACTAGTAATTGATCCGAGAATGCATTCAGGCTTCACATTCGAGATCTACGATGTAATGGAAGGAAAGGCAGTAAAACTAAATGCTCCAGAAGAACTATATGACATCCTAGCACTCATAGGAACCCCCTCAAGATACGTTATAAAGAGAGTCTTCCGAAGAGAAGACAACCTAATAGCAGCAGTAGTAAGCACTGAGAGACTAAACTTGATAGCAGGAAAATACGTGGGTAAAGATGACCCAGTAATGATAGTGAGAGCACAACACGGTCTACCAGCAGTAGGAGAAGTACTAGAGCCGTTCTCATTCCCCCACCTAGTAGCCGGATGGATGAGAGGAAGTCACCACGGACCACTAATGCCAGTACCACAGAGGTACGCAAAATGCACAAGATTCGATGGACCACCAAGAGTAATCGCACTAGGCTTCCAAATAAAGAACGGTAGACTAGTAGGACCCGCAGACCTATTCGACGATCCAGCCTTCGACGAGACTAGAAGACTAGCACAACAAATAGCAGACTACATGAGACGCCACGGACCATTCATGCCACACCGTCTCGGACCAGAAGAAATGGAGTATACAACACTACCACAAGTACTAGAAAAGCTAAAGAACAGGTTCTACAAAGCAGAAGAATACAAAGTCAAAATAAGACACAGTGAAATGCTCACAGGCGAAGTACACGACTAACAATTTTTACCAGTCTAGAAAAACATACATTAATCCAAACCCTATTTTTCCAATAACACACTAAAAATATAAACAGTAGAGGCTTAAACCATGACAACACCTATAATAGCAATAAACTACAAAGTCTACCCCCAAGCATTTGGAGAAAAAGCACTTGAAATAGCGAAACAAGCAGAAAAAGTTGCTAAAGAGACTGGTGTTACAGTAATAGTAATCCCACCCTTCACCGAACTCTATAGAATTATTCAAACCGTAGAAATACCCGTCTATGCACAACACGCTGACCCATACAAGCTTGGAGCACATACAGGCTACATACCAGTAGAAGCATTAAAGGAAGTAGGAGTAAAAGGAGTACTATTAAACCATAGCGAACACCAGCTCAAACTCGCAGACATACACAAACTCGTAGTAAAAGCCAGAGAACTAGGACTCGAAACCCTAGTATGTGGAGACACACCTGAAGTAGGAGCAGCAGTAGCGGTACTAGAACCAGACATGATAGCCGTAGAACCACCAGAACTAATAGGAACAGGAATCCCCGTCTCAAAAGCAAAACCAGAAGTAGTAACCAGATCAGTAGAATTAATTAGAAAAGTAAACCCCAAAGTCAAAATACTAACCGGAGCAGGAATAACCACAGGAGAAGACGTAGCAGCTGCAATAAAACTAGGAACAATAGGAGTACTAGTAGCCTCAGCAGTAATGAAAGCAAAAGACCCATACAAAGTAATAA
>JALVFK010000266.1 GCA_027030065.1 Desulfurococcales archaeon
GTCTTCGGGTTACCAGGACTACTTCAATCAATGTCAATGTATGATAGGAAGACACCTCTCCACATCTACGGGCCTAAGGGACTAGCATATTTTGTTGAATCAAGTATGAAGGCTACTGGACATAAACCGCCTTTTGAAGTAAGTGTACACGAGGACTTAAACTCCATAGTCTACGGGAATGTGAGGATAAGACGTTTTCCCGTAGACCACGGCATGAAGGAAAGCTATGGCTATGTTATCGAAATATACAAGCCTCTTAAGCTTGATGTAGAAAAGCTACGCGAAATAGGGGTTCCGGTAAGATATTGGAGCACGCTCCAGCGAGGACGAGACATAGAGTTTAAGGGCAGGACTATAAGGGCTAGAGACGTATTGATCGAGAGACCACCAGTAAAGATTGTTTACACTGGAGATACTAGGCCTATAATGCGAACTATTGAAGAGGCTAGGAATGCCGAAGTACTAATACATGATTCAACAACAGCTGATGATCTAGCTGAAGAAGCTCACGAGGAAGGACATTCATCGGCTGGTGATGCTGGGAGAATAGCATATCTAGCTGGAGTAAAACTGCTTGTTCTAACGCATATTAGTGCCCGTTATACTGATACGAGAACCTTATTGTCTGATGCAAAACGCTACCACTCTAACACTGTTGTTGCAGAAGACTACATGATAATACCAGTAGACTAGTTTCTAGGCATTTCACGTTCCCATAAGGGTCTTCCCCTCGATGTCTTAGGGGCTAACCAATCTATTACCTCATACGGATTATCTGTCTCGATAATGAATGTTATTGGGCCTAAAGGAGACTCGGAATCCATGTCTACAAAAGATAAACGGTTTTGTAGAGCAGCTTGCTTGTTTATCTTGAATATAAGCATGTTGCCCATAACTCCTTTACGCAACATGCTCCTAGCGGCATCTAGTATTCTCTCCCTCCTTATTAGGTCGTGAAGTTTGATGAGGCTCCTATAACTATAGCTTTCAGCTACTAATACCTTGTATCCACTGCCCCTCTCCTCTATTCTAATCTTATCTGGCTCGAAGACGTTCCTTAACGCTTTCTCGACTTTTTCGGGATCTTCGGTAGGCCGTATCTCTACTTCTACTCTAATCCTTGGCATCTTCTACAAGCCTCGCGAGTATTCTACTAGCGTGTTCTACGGCTTTATCTCTATCCTCCTCATTGACTATCATGTAATCGGCTAGTGCTATCACATTCCCGATACCAAATCCCAATTCTAGAAAGTCTCGTGAGACAAATTCGTCCCATGTCTTAGGGTCTCCTGGTCTATTTCTCTTCCTTAGACGCTCAAATCTTGTTTTAGGTGATGCGTGAACAGCTATTATCACTATATCACCGTATTCTTTGAATACGTTGACCTCATGAAGACTACGAACACCGTCTATTAGTATTATTCTCGACTTGGTTCCAGCTATTTTTGATGCTACTCTTTTAGCTACAGCTGCAGGGCCTTCTTTTTCTCTAAGTTCTTTTGCGATAGCGTTCAGTATCTCCGGCTTATGGGGTAATCCTCTTCTTGTCGCTTCCTCTCTAACTACATCGCCCATAACGTATACGGGTATGCCTATAGTCTTTGCTATATCGGATACTATTCCCTTACCAGCTCCAGGCATACCAGTTAGACATATTATTTTTCTAGATGTAGGCAATTACTATACCCTCGTCTCTGATCCTCAACACACTCCTTCACTATAGAATTGCTTCTAGCTATTAAGCCTTTAATATTTATTATATAATAATTAGCCTACATAATCTAGAGGGTCTGAGAGATGGCGGTGAGAGCCTTTATAGCAGTAGATATAGATGACCCCGAGGTTAGGAAGAAGATAATAGCTTTTAGAGATGCTGTAGCTGCTTCAGGGGCTCACGTCAAAATAGTTGAAGACGAGAACATTCATTTAACGCTCAGATTCCTCGGCAACATACCAGAAACCTTAATTGACGATATATATGGTGTTATGAGGTCTATAAGATTTAAGCCATTTAAAATAAGAGTAAGCGGGGTTGGATGTTTTCCTAATATAAATAGACCGCGAGTAGTATGGGTTGGAGTTACAGAAGGCTATGAAGAACTTAAACGAATACGTGATGAACTCGAACGTGGGCTTAGAGGTCTAGGGTTTAGGCCTGAGAGGGAAGAGTTTGTCGCCCATATAACTGTAGCTAGAGTTAAGAGTGGGAGAAAACGTGAGGCTCTTAGGAAAGTAATAGAAGAATTCCAAGACTTTGATGCAGGTGAAATGGTAGTGAGGTACATTAGGC
>JALVFK010000267.1 GCA_027030065.1 Desulfurococcales archaeon
GTTTAGCACTATATACTACCTCATGCTTCCTCGGTCTACTGGGGTCGTAGGGGAGAGTATAGCCTTCAACTTCTCTCATCTTCGCTATAAAGTAGTTTGTATTTATAACTGATTGAACAGCTGCCTCTTTTAACCCCTCGGGTCCTAGGCTCAGAATATATATGAATGCTTTAACTAATGGAATAATGTTGCCGTTGAATGCTCTTATCCTACCAATACATTTCTTGCACTCATAGTCTAAGTAGTATCTAGAACCATCAAACTCTACTAGTGGTCTAGGCAGTAAGTCTACTAGCTCGCCTTTAGCACAAACTGGCCCAGCACCAGGACCACCACCACCATGAGGTGTTGAGAACGTTTTATGTAGGTTTAAGTGTACTATATCAAACCCCATGTCTCCTGGACGCACTATACCCATTATACCGTTTAGGTTTGCTCCATCATAGTATAGTAGTCCTCCAGCATCATGTACTATCTTAGCAACCTTAACTATGTCTTGTTCAAATAATCCAAGCGTATTGGGATTCGTTAACATTATACCAGCAGTACGTTCACCTACAACACTTATCAACGCATCTAAGTCTATGTTACCATTATCAGCTGTTAGCAATCGTATAACCTTAAACCCCGCCATGGACGCACTTGCAGGGTTAGTACCATGAGCGCTATCAGGTATTATCATTTCGTCTCGCTTGGAATCACCTCTCAGTAGATGATATTTCCTTATCATGAGAGCGCCAGTTAGTTCTCCAGCAGCACCAGCTGGTGGTTGGAGGCTACACCTATCCATACCCGTTATCTCAGCGAGCCATCTCTCAAGCTTGTATAATATTTCAAGTAACCCCTGTACTGTTTCATCGTCTTGTAGTGGGTGAAGCATTGTTATCCTATAATCACTTGCTATCTCTTCGCTTATCTTCGGATTATACTTCATAGTACATGATCCAAGAGGAACAGGTCCATTATCTACTCCATAGGACATTTGAGTTAGTCTAACATAGTGGCGGACTACTTCTACTTCGGAAACCTCTGGTAGTAGAGGCGGTTCTCTCCTTCTAAGCTTCTCGGGTAATACGTCATCTAAGCTAATACTATTCGCTATTTCTTCTTCGAGTTCAGGTACTAGAAATCCAATCCTACTGGTTCCTCTAAGCTCGTTTATTAATGGCTCTTTCCAGCGGGCTTGCCTCCACTCCATGCTCACTGTTTATCTCCTCCATGCCTAGTTACGTATTCTTCTATTAGATCGATTAGAATTCTTATGTCGTCTAGGCTATGAACCTCGGTAATGCAGAAGAGAGCTGATTCCCCAAGCCAAGAGAACTTATCACCTATATAGTAGCCCCCTAGTACTCCGTGTTCTAGTAGATATCTATGTAATCCATTATATGGTACTGGAAAACTCGCAGAAAACTCCTTGAAATGCTTAGAGTTAAGAGCAGGAGCTTTTACACCAGTTATCTCGGCTAGCTTCCTAGCAGTATAAGCTGCTTTCAAAGCTATGTGTTCTGCAAGCTTGACTAACCCTTCTCTACCGAGAAGTGAGAGATAGACTGCGGCTGCAATAGCCATTAAGGCTTCATTAGTAGTAATGTTACTTGTAGCTCTCTCCCTACGGATATGTTGCTCACGACTCTGAAGTATCATTGCAAAAGCGCGATTACCCTCAATGTCTTCTGTAATCCCTATTAGGCGTCCAGGCATTTGTCTTACGAGTCTACGATCCCATCGGGTAGCAAATATTCCGAGATAAGGGCCACCATAGTTTAATCCTATCCCCAATGGCTGTCCTTCACCAACAGCTATGTCTGCACCAATTTTTCCCGGTGGTTCTAGGATTCCAAGGCTTAGGGGTTCAAATCCTACTATAAACAATGAGTCGTAATCGTGTGCTATCTCGCCTACACTACTTATGTTCTCATCTATTACTCCTAGGAAGCTAGGGTACTCCATGTAGACTCCAGCTACATCTTGTTTGGATAACTTGTTTTTTAAGTCCTCGAGATCTATGAAACCTGTTTCTCTATCAACTTTGACCTCTTCTATACTAATGTTTTTGCCTTGAACCCAAGTCCTAGCTACTTCAAGATGCTGTGGATTCATTGTTTCTGGTACCACTATTCTATTCTTGTGTTTAACTCTGACAGCCATTAAGAAGGCTTCAGCAACACTAGTACTTCCATCATACATTGATGCGTTTACAACATCCATTTCAAGAAGATCCGCTACAAGACTCTGGTACTCGAATAGCGTTTGAAGTAACCCCTGCGATATTTCTGCTTGATAAGGTGTATAGGCTGTTAGAAACTCACTCCTACTAATAATCCATTTAATAGCACTAGGAACATGGTGGACACAAACACCTCCACCCATGAAGGGCGGGGGATCCATAAACACTTTATTCTTAGATAACAGCTTCTCAACATAGCGTTTAACCTCTATTTCACTAAGACTTCTCCCCAAACCAACATTTAAAGAACGCTTCAACAATACTTCTCTCGGAACATCACGGTATAGTTCTAGAGGATCATGAACACCTATTTCCTCAAGCATAGTTTTCTTCAAGTCTTCGGGAGAATTTGGGAGCCAGGGATGCTTTGTCACAGTAGATTTCCCGCTAAACATATGGCATGTTAGGGAAAATAAATTGATAAAATAATCAACGGTAAGGTTTTCTAGGAGAAATAAAGAATCTAGTACGTGGTGAACCATTCTATGGTTCTTAAGAAGAGCCCCTTACACGAAGTACATGTAGAATTAAAGGCTTCTTTCGAAGAATTTGCTGGATGGTATATGCCGATAACATATACTAGTGGTATAAGAGAGCACCTAGCTGTCCGCGAGAAAGCGGGAGTATTCGACGTATCACATATGGGTAGGATAAAGATAAGTGGTGGTGACGACGCACTAGTATTCCTTCAGAAACTCGTACCCAAGGAGTTATCAAAAATAGGCCCCGGCTCGATGAGTGGGCCAACAGCTTTCCTCAACGAGAACGCTGGCTTCAAAGATGATGTAATGTTATACAATAGTGGTAGTGAATGGTATATAGTCTGTAATGCTGTTAACCGTGAAAAAATCCTTGACTGGCTGAATAAGTGGAAGACTGAGTGGGGAGCAAATGTAGGAATAGAAGATATAACCTTCGACATAGTAATGATGGCCCTTCAGGGACCCAGCTCATCAGAACTAATGGAAAAAATAGGTTTATCAAAAGCACTCGAACTAAAAATGATGCAATTCCATAGAAACTTAGAATCAAGTTATGGTAAGGTGTTTCTAGTAAGCCGCAGCGGCTGGACGGGAGAAGACGGCTTTGAAATATGGGCAAGCCCCGAAGTAGGTGCAAAGATATTCAAAGCTCTCGTTGAATATGGGGCAACACCAGCTGGCCTAGCAGCTAGAGACACATTGAGACTAGAAATGGGCTTCGTCCTCTATGGTCACGATATAGATGAGAACACGACGCCCGTAGAAGCTAGATACTGGGTCTGGACCCCTGGTAAGACTGGATACATAGGCTATGAGGCACTAAGAGAAGTCCTCAGGAAGGGAGTGGATAGGATTAGAGTTGGAGTAAAAATGAAGAAGAAGGTTAAAGCAATACCACGTGGAGGAGACTTAGTAACAGTTGAGGGAGAAGTAATAGGAAAGATTAGTAGTGGCAACTACTCGCCAACAATGAAGAGAGGCATAGGCATGGCCTATGTTGACTCAAAGCATGCTCTGATAGGTTTGGAGATAGAAGCTAATATAAGAGGCCGCGGTTATCCAGGTAAACTGGTGGATTTCCCCATACTCAAAAAATAATTTAATTGTAAAAGGTGTGAGAAATATGTCCGAAATAAAAGTATTAGGAGAATACATTATCCTAACAGACCGTAAATACATGGAAACAGATGAATGGGTAAAACTAGAAGGAGACATAGCCATAATAGGCATATCAGACTATGCTCAAAAGAAGCTCAAAGATATTGTAGGAGTAGAATTCAAGGAACCCGGAACCAAGGTTAAGAAAGGAGACCTCATAGCAGAAGTCGAATCAATAAAAAGCCGAGGAGAAATCTATGCTCCATTCGACGGCGAGATAATAGAGGTAAATACACAACTAGAAGACGAACCCGACATAATTAACAGCGACCCCTACGGTGAGGGATGGCTTGTTAAAATGAAACCAGACAATCCTGCGGATTATGAGAAACTGCTAAGCCCCGAGGAATATGCTAAGACTATTGAGGAGAGAGAAAAAAGCTAATAGCTTCTAAATCAATTTTTCTATAGGTGTACTACATGGTTTTTCCCTACTATTATGAAGAAGTCTACGATGGACTCATATTCATAGAAACAAAGCCACTAGAACTCCGTAAACCCTCCTTCCTCATACTAGGCTTACCAGACGCGGGACTAGTTGGCGCTATAAGTACTAGTCACATGGTGCGAGTACTAGAAATGGAAGAATATGGCGGAATAGAGAGCTACCGCTACTTCCCACCAGTAGCGGTAATACATAAAGGCAAACCTCATCCACCAATACGCTTTTTCTACAGAGACAATATAGCAGCACTTGTCCCTGAAATAGCAATACCGCCTTCAGCAATATATCCTCTAGCACTAGCAATAATAGACTATGCACAAAAACGTGGAATAGACTATATAATCTCTATAAGTGGTGCTCCAGTACCCAATAGAATGAACCTTGAGAAACCACGACTCTACTGGCTTGCAAGCAATGATAGAGTAGCAAAACTAGTAGAGGGTATGAAGATAGAGGAGTTCAAAGAGGGATTACTCGTAGGACCCTATGCTATAATATTTAAAGAAGCCGTTAAGCGTAGAGTCAACAACCTATTATTCCTAGCTGAAACATACATGGAGTTCCCAGACCCAGAGGCAGCAGCAATAGTATTGGAGACTATATCTAAGCTTATTGGAGTAGAAATAGACGTGAAGAAATTACTAGAGGAAGCAGAAGTAATAAAGATAAAGACTAGGGAGCTCATGAAGTCGACTACTCAAAGCCTAGCAAAAATGGGTAAGGGCTACGAGTACCAGATGCCATTACTCTATGCCTAAAAATCTAAGAGGGAGGTGAAGTAGACGTGAGCTTTGAGGAATACATGAGGATGCGTAGGAGACTGCTTAGAGAACTATTAGGAGAAGTAGAACCATTATTTGACGAGTCTTGGCGTGAGATTACGCCGATGTGGGATAGTGATGGTAGGCTCGAGCCACTATACGCTATACGGGAATACCCGGACAAGTATGTAGTAATCATTGATCTACCGGGGGCAGATCTAACAACACTATCAGTTGACTTGAAGGGACGACTACTAATAATTAGATCAAAGCTTAAACAGTCAGTATTATTTAGTAACTGGGGTACTGTGCAGAGAGAGATAGTTTTCACAGAATATGCTAAAACAATAGAGTTACCTGAAGATATAAACCCGGAGATATTTGAGGTAGAGCATAAGAAGTCTATGGTAATAATAACTATTGGTCGCAAAAGCAAATAATATCCTTATTTTGTATGTATCTCAACTATATCTCCGTCCGAAACCTCGTGTTCTAATCCAACCCTCTCTCCTGGAAACTTTGCTGAAGGACCCCATATACGCGCGTACTTAAAGTTCTCTACAAACATTGAGTGAATAGATTTAGCAACATCTAGAACCGTTGCACCTCTACGAAGTATTAGGGGTTTCTTAGCTGGTTCATCATGATTCGGTTGTTTGGTATAAACTCTGATAAGTTCTAGTGTATCAAACAATATCTTGCCTAGCTTATCTAATCCCTCACCAGTCTTAGCTGAGACTGGTAGGACTGGTATGTCTTTTGGCACTATTCTTGCTATTCTCTCATAAGCTCTACGCGCCTCCGGCAGATCTACTTTATTAACGAGTATTATAGTTGGCTTGTATGAAATATTCCCGAATATTGCTTTCTCAACATCATCTATTGTAACATCTCCATATATTTTTACGAGCGCATTATATATCCTGTAATTCTTTAATAGGTTCACTATATCGGCAACAGTACACCCGATAAGTCTGCCAGATATGACGACACGTATATTAGAGCCTCCTCTCCCCTTCTCTATTACAACTCTTCCCCTAGGCTTCTTTACATGTATATGAGCCTTTCTCAACTCCTCTAAGATGATCTTCAGCTGTTCTAATGGTCTATGTGCTCCGTCTAAGACTATAATTATGCCATCAGCATTGCGGGCTAGGCCGAGAACTCTTGACCCCCATGCTACACCATCGGCGGCACCAGGCATTAATGCTGGCGCCTCTATTAGTTGAAACTGTATGTCTTCGAAAGTAAGCATTCCGGGTACTGGTTTACGCGTAGTGTAAGGATAATCTGCTACTTCTACATCAGCATTTGTAAGTCTTTTCAATAACATGCTTTTCCCAGAATTAGCTAACCCCAATAACACGATTTGAGCGGCTCCCTCCTTCTCAATAAAGAAGGATGGACCTCTACCACTACGTCTTCTCCGCCTCTCTTCAAGTTCTTCTCTAAGCTCTCTAAGCCTCCTCCTAGCCCAATATAATAGGTTCTCAGTACCCTTATGCTTTGGAACCGCTGAGATAAATTCCTCTAGTGCCTTAATCTTCTCCTCAATAGTCTTAGCCTCCATAACCTTCTGCCACTTAACCTGTGCTTCTGGCGGCAAGTTTGCTGGCATATCTGTTCCACCTAGTTGTTGTTATACTACCGCTACTATACTAGCATAAACTAAACCTTATAATCATTATAATTAATACCCTTGCTCTAATATAATAGTATAATACCCCCTACCAACATAATAGTATAGGATGGGTGGCCCATGCGGTATAACTCCCTTATAGATTATTTTGATGTAGTGGATTATTTTAATACGGGAGAATGCTTATTCTCTACTAAGATTTCCGTTCCCTTAGACAATAATGATGGGTTAGAATCAATTGTTTCATCTTCATATAGGAGAGCACCATTTATAGCATTTGTTATTCTGTGCAATGAAGATAAAAGTATAAAGGAACTGGGAATAATGCCAAACTCGCTAAGATCTCTAAAGAAGGTTAGTAGTAGTGATATTCTCAACTGGTTGTTAAACAACTACGTAGAAATAGTGGTTATACCTAAAACAGATATGGATTTATTAAATATAGTTAAGAGATCAGATGCTCGGTTTCTATTAGTTGATCCCGGACTCACATTAAACGAGGTTATTGAAGTAGTTTTTAAAGCATAACTGTTTTACGGTGGAACGCAGTGTCTTTAGATGAGACTATTTTAACAGTAGTAGCTGATAATAGAATTGTTTCTCCAAGACTAAAGGCTATATGGGGTCTCTCCATATGTGTTCTTGCTAGAAGAGACAATGAGTATGTAAGCCTATTATTTGATACTGATACTTATCCTCACATATTAAAACATAATGCAAGGACACTCGGCTTAAAGCTAAGTAGGTTAGATGGCGTAGTGATATCTCACGACCATAGCGATCATACTGGAGGATTACCTATAATACCAAGTTATGCCCCGGGAATCCCCGTTTATATTCCTCAGAAATCATCCTCTATATTGAAGGAGAGGATACTCTCACTAGGTCTCAAGCTAGTGGAAGTTAAAGACAAGTACGTGATCAATGATGGGATATTCATAATAGGCGGACTAGAAAGACATGGTATAAGTGAGCAATCACTAGTCTTAACAGTTAAGAACCTAGGTCTCATAGTACTTGTTGGCTGCTCTCATCCAGGAGTAGTAAATATTGTGAGGAAAGCCTATACAGAACTAGGAGTTAAACCCTATGCTGTTATAGGAGGTTTTCACTTAGAATGGGCTTCAAGTAAAGAAATACGGGAGGTTGTTGGAAACCTATTGTCTCTAGGTGTTCGAAAGATAGGGCCTATGCACTGTAGTGGTGAAGGTATACGAAGGTATCTAAGAGAGCATAATCCGAGAGTATTCTTGGATATAAGAGCTGGTTCAACTGTAGTTTTTGCAGCTTAATCCTTACTCCTTTCTAGTTTAAGGAATCTATCTAATGTTACTACTTTGCCTCTAGTTTTATTAACATAGTATTCTGGTGCTATGTCCTTTAAAGTACGCCATGTTCTCCTAACAATGGGTGGAAGCTTGCCGTGTTTTCTCAAGTATTCTTGTAACCATTCTATGGTTTTGGGGTCTGCTGGGTAACCACTACCGATATCTCCATATGTCTTTGATAGTTCACGTATATGTTTATCTCTTAGTACTTTCGCTATTATACTTGCAACTGATACTGGGATGTATTTCTGGTCGGCTTTATGTTCGGCTACTATCTCCCACTTCACGTATCCTATTCTATTATTTATAAATTTAAGTAACTTATACTTATTGCCGGTTAAGTCAATGTATACTTTGTTTATTCTTTCACATTTTTCAATGAGTTCTAGTAGGATATCAACAATATTCTTATATAATAGATCATTCAAGTTCTGTTCATCTATTTCACTAGGAGAAACCCTCCTAACAGTATAGTATTCTACAATATCCTTAATGACTTCGAATAATTCCTCTCTTCTATGAGGTGTTAGAAGCTTACTATCACGAACTCCTAGTTTTTGAAGTAAGCTTATTTTTTCTTCACTAATACATGCTCCAGCAATAAACATGTCTCCAACTAGGCTTCCCCGTCCGGCTTCATCTACGCCTACTACGGTCTTCTTTATGGATAGAGTAGTGCGGTGCTCCATGTCCTTACATCTCTTACTATATCAACTAGTTTTTCTGGTGAAGCATGTTTTCCTCCTTCTTCATAGAATACTTCGAGTAAAATATATCTGATATTAGCATCTCTTAGTGTTTTTAAGAGGTTCTTTACGTTCACGTTATAGGAGCCTGGCGGTAAGTGGTCTTCTATATGTCCATTCTTATACTTGTAGTCGTGTAGGTGTAAGAGTATGAGTTTATCCTTAAAGATTGTTACCCATTGTCTAGCAAGCTCAAGGTAATCTACCTTACTGTTCTCACGATTTCTTCTCAGCTTTCTGTGATAGGCTATTACGGCGTGACCTACATCGAAGCAGAAGAATACTTTTCCAACTCTCTCTTTTATTGGTGCTAGATGGTCAGGGAGACTACAGCATTTACCAGGATCATTCTCTACTACTAGATCTACTCCGTAGTCACGTGCTACATCGTATAATTCTTCAACACTACGAATTGCAGAGTCGACGGCTTCTTTCTCTAAATCTCTATCTATATCGACTACTTGAGAAGTCGCTAAATGTACGTTCAAGTATAATGAGTCTAGAGAAGCAACTCTCTCCATCAGTGATTTATAAACCTCTACGCTTGCACGTCTAATACTCTCTAAGGGAGACGCTAAGGCTATGTCACGCCATGGGCCATGCACGCCTATCTTCAAACTATATTCTTGTGCCAGGTTTACAATTGTTTCAAGTTTATCTAGGTGCTTGAAGGGCCAGGGATAGTCTAGGCTTAACTCTATGTATGAGAAGCCAGCTCTAGCTATACTAGCTAGTACTTGCTCTATGTTTTTATCACCATACCATACAGGATATCCTATGAGAACCAATACTTCTTCGCCTCAAGAAACCTGTTTATAGAATCTATGTTTGGAGCATATACTGTATGATTTATTCTAAAGCCCTCATCTCTTGATAGACATGAACATTCCTCCCAGGATAGAAGGCTAGAACCTAGATTACTACAATATCTGACAATACTTACAACAAGGCTTCCACTATTCCATGCAAGTTTAGCGATTCTCTCAGCACCGGTAGCTTCACGGGGGACTCTCACGCAATCTCCGTCAATAAAGACACCGTTACCTGCTACACCGGGTCTATAGAGAAGTATGAGGATGTCCGGGTAAGTATTAGAATAAATATACATTATCTTATCCTCAAATCTTCCGCGCTTAGAGCCGAGAACATGGAATCTTATCCTACTCAACTGATTTCCGAGAACACGTGCAGCTATAGGAGCAAAAGATTCTTCTAATACTATGTCGACATGGCTACTTCTAGCTATTTTATCAATAATAGTTCTTAGAGCCCTTTCCCATCCACTAATAATACTCCCTGCTACTATTGTTACTCTATTCTTCAATGTCCTCCCCATATGTCTCTCGACACGAATATCTTTTGTTAGAGTGCTAAACCAGGCTATAGTTTCCTCATATTATAAAATTATGAGTAAATCAAGGGAGAACTAGCTATAATATTCTTCAAGTATTTTGACTAGGACATCACTGGGTTTCTCTAATTCCTCTATAATATTACTTGAATCTACATGATATTTATCTGGATCTCGTAGTATTTTCTCCAAAATGTTTAGGGCTTCACTAGTATTCCTTGCCTTATATAATGGTAGCCCTAGTCTCATAACACATTCATCGACATCAAGTCTCCCTGGGAACAAGTTTATACCAGGAACACCCAGTAGCGCGGCTTCTCTAGTCATAGTTCCACCACCCGAGACTACTGCGGCAGCATAGTATTCTAGACTCACTCCATGTACGGGGTCGTCAAGTACGGTAACGTTCTCTAATTCCTTGAGCTCCTCCCACTGGTCACCGTAGCGTGGTAGTGCTACAACCTTGACCCTACTTGCTAGTTTCTCTACTATTTCTGAAACCCTTACACTATTGCTTTTCGGATAATATGCGGCATAGCGTTCTTCTAGGCGTACTACAACGTATTTTTTCTCCTCTAATCCTAGAGTCTCTACTACCCTGGGATCAGGTTTCTCGGTCTTAATCCACTCTAGCTCATCGAACCCATTATATTGTAGGAGTCTTGTCTTAGAATAAGTATATACTTCTATTTTTTCTCGAGGAATACAATATGAGAACAATACGGTATCAGCTAGAGGTAAAGCGAGACGACTAGCTGGAACACTATGAGGTGAGTCCGTTAAAGCAATATACGGTATACCCAACCCAAAGGCTACTCTAGAAGCACTAGGGCTAGGATACGCTATTAGAACTCTAGGAGATTCACGCTCAACTATATTAACAAGGTTTTTTGCACGCTCCAGGTCAGCTACTAGTTTACCAATGAGCCTCGATCCACCGTAACCTCCAACTATTAACGGCTTAACGCCATGTTTTTCTGCAACCCGAATAGTGTAGTCATAGTCTCTAGCAGTCAAGAAGACCTCGTAACCCTTAGACGATAACACTTTAGCTATACTCGTAGCAAGTAGTGCCTGTTTCGGTGTTAATGCGTCAAGCCATATTTTACCCATTTTTAACATCCCATTACGATCTATTGATCCCTAACTACTAAATATTACCCCACTAAAAATAACATCACGGTTGCAGGAACCATGCGGGAAGAGCTTATTAAGGAAGTAATGGAGCTAGCTAAGGAGAACTCCTTTCATGTTGAGAGAAAAAATGATAGTATAGTTATACGATCCGAAGAAGACTCCCCGATAACACTAGTAGTCGAGCTTCACAGAGAAAACGAAATCGTGTTAAAGTTTGAAACAAGAAATCTCATAGACTACATCGAAGAATTGAGAGATCATGGTGAAAACGTAGATGAAATCATTGAAAGTCAATTAGATGACTTAAAAAGCATAGCCTACAAGATAATAAACAAGTTCTCTAAGAAGGTTAAAATAGTAAACAAACTTAGAGAAACAGAACTCGATATAATTGAGGAACTAGAAGAGTAGTTCAAACAATAAACAATAGCATAGAATGAGAAAATATTCTAGTTAATTACGATTTTATTTAACTCCAAATAAATCCCGCATACCATAGTATGATCTAATATACTCGTCTATTTTCTTAAGAGCTTCTTGTGTCTCCATTTCCCATGTCTCCTTATAGTACTTGTATAGCCTACCCTGCCATAGTCCGAAGAGAGATTCTAGTATCTTTACACGTATTATATGGTGTGGTTCTCTTCGGAAAACATTATATGCTTCGGCTAATATCTCAATCCAAGTTAATGGGTCTATTCCTTCCTTTTGATCTATACCTTTCTTTATTTTTTCAATCGTTTCTTTTTGAAATATTTTCTCGTAGAGGTCCTGGTGTTTCTTTAAAGCTTTTTCGAATTCCTCCCATGCTCTAAGAGGATTTACTCTAACTTCTATTGGATGCATTGTGGGGGGTTTTGGTTCATCTATTAGTGGCGGCTCTCTTATTCTGCTTGTCTTTATATTACTCCATACGTTGTCATATTCTATTAGAACTGTGAATAGGCTACCGGTAACTTCTACGAACATTTTTCTAAGGCTTTGAGCTGGGTCTTTTGCTTCATGTATTTTTGCTCCTAGAAAAGCCTCGCACACCTTAGTCTTGTTGGCTAGAGCTGTGTGAGTGAGGAAAATATCTACGCCGAATAACTGTGTCCATGGATTAGAGGTCCAGAGTGGACTCTCTGCTAGTATTTCTACTAGGTCGCGGTTTAATCCAAAGTCTCCGCCTATGGGTTGTTTTATATCTATGCTGTAAGCTATTGTGGTTAAGGGCCTTGCTATGAAATTAGTGATTGTTGCATCATATTTATGCCTAATATAGAAGGGAGCCACATATCCGCACTGCTCGGCTGCCTTAACCATTAGGGCAAGCCATTCTGGAGAAATACTCCTTA
This sequence comes from Desulfurococcales archaeon, assembly GCA_027030065.1. GTDB lineage: Archaea > Thermoproteota > Thermoprotei_A > Sulfolobales > WANQ01 > JALWGO01. Next base: position 12,615 of record JALVFK010000267.1, read on the forward strand.
AATCGCTATCAAAGAATACTAGACTGGTAGCACTGGAATACTTTGCTGTTAACTCTATTATTGTACGCATCGCGGCTCCTTTTCCTGGTGCTCTCACATTTGGGACAAGGAGAATGTTTTCTCCAAGCCTTCTCCTAAGAACTCTTACAACTCCTAAAGTACCATCACTTGATAAGCCATCACATACTATTATCGCATACTTCTTGCTAGGATAATATTTCCTAAAACCTTCAACTATATTGTGTATCACGTAGCCTATTGTATGAGCAGTATTTCTCGAGGGTACACCCACTATTATTTCGGCATCAGAAATCCTTGCTGTAACTTCCTCTAATCTATCGTATCCTTTCACATAGGGGAACAATTGTTCCACCACATTATTTCCTGGGCTCAACTATTACGGCATCATATTCTCCTACCCGGTCTATGGTGAAAGATAACTTGTTTCCAGACATTCTTACATCATATTGTTTCTTTCTAAGCGGACTGTACACCCTATATTCTAATCCTTCTTCTACTCTAAGCGTTACTTCTACATTGTATACTGGTATTACCTCTCGTATAGGGTGTACGCTCTCACTAGTACTATAGGGTGGTAATGGCTGTTTAGTCTTACCGATACCGATAGCAAGTATCCTTTGATTATAGGTATGGTTTAACAAGTGTATTATATAGCGCTCGCCTTGCTTAAACAGCTCTGTTGCCAGAGTCTCTGGTGCGTTAACAGTTATAGGTGGTTCTCCGGCTAGTTGGAGTATTGGTTCCGTGATTAGAGACTTGTATATGGGTAGGCCTATCCTCCAATAATGTCTACCTAGCTGGCCGCTAAAGTATAGAGCAGCACCCTTACCGTATTCGTTTAAGGTTATTGCGGGGGACTCTAATTCAGAGGCTATTGGGGGTGGTGATCTTCCTAAAGTGTACTCGTAACCCCATTCTCCTCCAGCATAGCCTATACGTGCTATTCGTTCAGCTGTTAACGGTCTCACGAGAATATGCCAACCCAGAGTAGGAGTGGTTCTCTCACGTGTGAAATCGTAGCTCATATCACCCCATAGTACTGGTTCACGCGGTAAGCCCTCTAGTAGGGGATGCTCGTCTAATACTATGTAGCTCCAAGGAGCCTTTAATTCTCCCAACTCCTCTATTCCCAGTACTTCTCTTAATCCGAAGTCATAGCGGTGTACACCGTCTTCATTTCTTGTAGATGCATTAAATGTTGCTATTATTTTTCCTCCATTTCTAACGTATTCTTCTATCGCGTGTATGGCCTTATCACTCATGCAAGCTGTATTAGCTAAAACTACAACTCTATACTTTGACAAGAACTCCGGGTTCTCTAAGTCTCTATCAGCAATAAATTCTACTGGTACATGGCTATGTGTAAGAGCATAGTAGAATCCCCTAACCTCGTCTACATAGTGTTGAGGCTGAGTCCTACCATAGTGATCCCTAGTAGTATTTGATGCAACGATACCAGCATAGCGGACTGGTTCAGCGCCGTCAAGGTATTCCTCTAATACCTCGTGTTCCATGAAGACTTCTCTAGCTGCATCCAAGTTAGCTGGATCTTGTCTATAGGATATCGAGAATACGAGAAGCCAGGGTGAGCCTCCAGCTATTATGGCTTCTCTAAGCCCCTGCCTTATAGCAGTGGGAGTTGTAGCTGAAACTGTACGGTATAAGTGGAAGTAGTTACGTGAAGCCCAAACTGGTTTCCCACCGTTCATTGCTTTCGTTAACTTCACCATTTCCGTAATAAATCCTGGCGGCTGGTGATCTACCTCGCTGCATTCAGCAAAGACTACGTCTATGTAGTCTCTAGCCATCTCTACTATACGATTAGTCCTACCACTCCATCCCCCGGGATGGCTGTTATACATGAATACTTTCTCTGGTGCAAGCTTCTTTGAGAGCTCGTATAGTTCTCTAAGCTTCTCAACTACTACCTTGTATCGCCAGTTCCATAGGGTTCTCCACCTACTATCCTTCCAGTCAGGGTTGCGGGGCATGTCGTAGCCGTATTCTTGTTTAAATTTCTCGTTACACCACTTACAATAGCATGCTCTCTCTATATCGGGTTGGTAGCGGAAGCTATCTAGGAATACTCCGTCAACACCTAGTTCTAATGCCTCTATTATCTCTTTCTTCACATGGTTTATGAATGGAGAATTTATACATAGTTGAGGCCATTCCGGCTCATAATCTCTCTCATTAAAAGGTACGTGTTCTAGGAGAATGATCTCTCCATCTCTATTAACCTGTGCCCAATCACTATGAATACTATACAGGTACTTATTTGCCGTGTGACCAACCATTACTACTACTCTTATACCTCTATCCCTTGCCTCCTCCAATGCATCTCTAATAATATCTCCTATCATTTTTGGGTGGACGGGCCCTGTGCCAGCACCACGATAATAGGTTCTACCCCAGGGGTCTCGAGCAAATATTACTAGTACGTTAGCATGGAGCCTACTAGCTAGTTCTACTAGCTCGGTACCACTGAGAGTTGAAACATATGTTCCATAGCGATCCTCGATATTGAATTGGAGTACTCTTACGGGTTTCTCATACCATTTACGCTCCTCTCCACTCAACTTGATTGAACCTCTCTTTGCTTCTTATATAGTAGGGATACTTGGCTCTCCTTATCGAAGACATGGATATTCGATAAATCTAGTGCTACCTTAACCTTGCTCCCTATTTCGTAGTGGTGGCTCCCGCTAATCTTTACTACGAGGATCATACTACCCGTATTTAAGTGTAGAATTGTGTCAGAGCCGAGAGCTTCAACGAAGTCTACTGTACCCTCAATCCATGAGAGCTTCTTAGCTGTGGTAGGGGCGTGTCCTTCAGGGTATATGTGTTCGGGTCTAATGCCAACTATTACTGTCTTACCATTATATTCTTGGAGTACAGGTAGGTAGTCTTTTGGTAGCCTTACCTTAAAGTCACTAGCATCTAGTATTATCTCGTCGTCTTTTACCTCAACGGTTGCGTCGAAGAAGTTCATTTGAGGTGTGCCAACGAAGCCCGCGACAAAGACGTTTGCTGGCTTCAAGTATATTTCATCGGGTCTACCCACTTGCTGTATCTTACCCTTATTCATTACTGCTATTCGGTCACCCATAGTCATTGCCTCTACTTGGTCGTGGGTAACATAGATTGTTGTAACCTTTATCCGGCGCTGCAATTTCTTCAACTCACTCCTCATCTTCACTCTCAATAACGCGTCGAGATTACTCAACGGCTCATCCATTAGGAGCACATCTGGTTCAACTACAATAGCTCTCGCAACTGCTACTCTCTGCCTCTGCCCACCCGATAACTGGTGGGGATATCGATCTAATAGCTCAGATATCTGAAGGAGCTCAGCCGCCCACTTAACACGTTTATCTATCTCCTCCTTGGGGAACTTCTTGATCTTTAATGGGAAGGCTATGTTATCGTAGACTTTCATGTGAGGCCATATAGCATAGCTCTGAAAGACCATTGAGACATTGCGTTCTCTAGGCGGTAGGTATGTGACGTCTCTGTCTCCAAACAATACTCTGCCTTCATCGGGTTTCTCTAAGCCAGCTATTATTCTAAGTGTAGTTGTTTTACCGCATCCGCTAGGCCCTAATAATACTATGAATTCTCCATCACGTATATCCAAGTCTATACCGTTTACTGCTATTGTTTTCCCAAAGCGTTTAACTATTCCCTTAAGATGTACGTCTACCATCGGGTTACACCATTATTTGAGTGTTATACCCCACATAGTGATCAAGTATTTTCTCGCTATGAACACGAATACCATGGCGGGGAATATCATGATGAACCCCGCCGCGAATTTTATGAAATCGGGTGCGGCCATGGCTGAAGTTAGAATGAATGCGGGGAGGGTTCTATTGGTGAGTGTTAGAACTGATGCAATGAATACCTCGTTCCAGGACATGATGAAGGTGAAGATAGCTGCAGCTGTTAAACCCGGCAAGGCTAACGGCATTGTTATCCGGAAGAATGCTCCCTTTCTATCAAGTCCAAAGATCATTGCTGCTTCCTCTAGCTCCTTTGGTACGCCAGCAAAAATACTCGATGATATTATTATCACGAATGGTAAAGCCATTGCTGTATGTGCTAAAGCCACGCCGAGTAGTGAATCGTTGAGGCCTAACTTGATGTATAGTGTTACTAGTGGTACTGCTATTACTAGTATGGGGAACATACGTAGCCCTATGATTAATAGTTTGAGTGTATCTTTTCCGCGGAACACGAATTTTGCGAAGGCATATCCTGCTGGGAGGCCGAGAGCAAAGCTTATGATTATGGTTATTACTGCTACTATAACGCTATTAATTATTGCGCGTGTTGCTCCTAGATCTAATAGTTTTTGGATGTGTTCTAGAGTATAATGTAATGGTATTAATATGTTGGGGCTATAATAGTCTGTTTTACTAGCAAAAGCATAGAGTATGGATATTACGAATGGTGTTATAACCCATAGAACAGCCAGTATAACTAGTCCAGCAATGATTATTTTCCTTAGATAATATTTTACTATGGATGATTCCTCCATGTTTACCCACCTTCTTCAAGGTATTGTGCTCTAAATAACTTGATGTATATGTAGCCTATAGTTACCGATATAGCAGCAATAATTAATGCATAGATAGCTGCAACTCCAGTATGCCTTAACTGTACTTGTTCATAATATGCTTCTCCTGCTAGTACGGGTATATCGCGTCCAGCTAAAACCCATACTACACCGAATATTTGGAAGGCGAATAGTGTTCTAATGATTAGTGCTGCTTGGAGGCTAGGTTTTAGCATTGGAAAGACTATGTATCTAAGTCTTTGCCAGACATTTGCTCCGAAAACCTCGGCGGCTTCTATGTGGTCTTGGCTTATCATTTGTAGTCCAGCAAAGAGTATTACGAATACTATTGCTGTTGCCCTCCAAACTTCTGTTAATACTATTGCTAGGAACTCCATGGGCCGGTACTCGTAGCCAAAGAAGTATATGGGCTCTTTTATCAATCCTATATTCATTAGTAGTTTGTTGAAGAATCCATTAGTAGATAACATGGAATACCATATAAGACCTGCAGCAACATCACTTATAGTTAATGGCAGGATAACAAGGTATAATGCAGTATTACGACCCCAAAACTTCATGTTAAAGAGCATGGCTAGGCCTAAAGCTATAGCTACCTGTATGGGTATAATTACTAGTACAAGGAGAAACGTATCAGTCAATGCTTCCCAAAACTTTGAAAACGGACTATTGAGGAGGTACTCGATGTTCTCTAAGCTAAAAGCACCGTTCTCAGTAAATGCGAGGTACAAGCCTTGAGCTAGAGGATAGCCTATGAAGAATAATAGGTATGCAAGTGAAGGCGCTATCAGTATATACGGTAAATACTTCTCCATCACCGATACTTTACTCATATCAAAAAACACCCCGTGGAAGAGAGGAGACATGGGTTTAATAATCAAAAAAGAATAGTTGTTTTCATAATCCGAGTTTTACCTTTAAGACTTTGAATCAGGTGGTGGTAATGGTGCTCCAGTCTCCTGGAACAGCTTATTTAGCTCTGGTGCTAGTTGTCCTAGAACGGTCTTAATGTCCTCGTTGTTGAGCACTATTCTCTGGAAGGCTGTTATGTAGATGTTCTTGAAGTCTCCGCCCTTTGCTCCCAGGCTTGGTATTAATGCTACTAATGCGTCTGGTGTTGATAGCTGGTTGTTTACTCCCTCAGCTAGTATCTTTAATGGCCCAGAGGTTACTTTTGCTGAAGCCTCCTGTACTGTTGGGAAGAATCCAACGTTCTCTAATACCTTTACCTGGGTCTCTGGTCTAGTTAAGTACTCTATTAGCTTCCAAGCGGCTTCCTCGTTTGGCGCGTTCTTTGGTATTGCTAGACCAGCTATTACTAGTATAAAGCCTCTACCCTTCGGGCCAGCTGGTACTGGTACTACAACGAACTTATCTGGCTGGCTGGTAATAGCGTCCTTGATTCTAGCGGTGTGGTCCCATGCAATCCATACTTCTCCTTTTAGTAGCGGATCAGCCATAGCATCCCATGTGGTACTGCTTGGATGTACGTACTTCCACAACTCCTTCAAATACTGCCACATTTTTACAGCGTCATCGCTGTCAAAGTATTTTACTTGTGCTCCAGTAAATGCTGGGTATAGGTAGCCGTGTAGGAATCTTACGAACAAGCCGTTTGGTCCAGCAGGGAATCCTACTTTTGGCCCACCAGTTTCTTCGTAGAGCTTCTTAGCCCATGCTAGAAATGCATCATAAGTCCACTTGCTTGTCCCCTTTATTACATCTTCTTCTGTTAGTCCCTCGGGTAGATATTTGAATGCCTCCTTGTTTACAACCATTACATAGGTTGCCGTCATCCATGGAATATACGCCTTAATACCGTATAGCTTGCTGTAATCCTCTAATACCTTGGGGAAAGTCCTACCAGGTAGTGAGCCAAACTTGCTGAGATCCTCTAGCCAGCCCTTAGATGCAAAGTAGTCTAATCCTCCGTGTA
>JALVFK010000268.1 GCA_027030065.1 Desulfurococcales archaeon
AGGTGGGCGATTCATCATCCCTCTTCCCAGGTCGTTATTGTCTCCTAACTACTAGTAGTTTACCTGGTACTGTAAATGCTCTTCCCGTTAAATGCATTAATATATTTGCCTTCCTTATATCCCAGCCATATCTCTCATTATAGTATTCGGGTTTTACTCTAACAGATAGTACGTCTGCTACATAGAGTCTTACTTCTCCGGAATCAACATGACTCCACACCTTACACTCTATTATCGCTAATGCTTCCCTAACACCCGGCACGCGTGTCTTCAATGGATCTTCTAGTTCTAAGCCTATTTCCCTTATCTTATCCCTACCCCTACCAGACATAGTGCCAGCACGCCATACTTTCTCTATTAGCCTATGGTCTACAACGTTTACTGTAAACTCACCGTATTCTTCTATTAGATCAAACGTGTAGGCATCTCGTTCAACAGCTATAGCTATCCTTAAGGGCTCCTCGCTAACGGGCATAACCCAGGAAGCAGCCATAACGTTTAATCTTTCCCCCATCCTACCACTAACTATGAGGTATACGGGTCTTGGGTGTAGAGGCTTATATGAGGGTTCTATCTCCTTAAAACCCATCCCGGAACCCTACCTCCACTTTGATGCCTCATATCGTTCTGTTGTAGTTGTACCGTAGCCTACATATACTATTTTATCGGGTGAGAGAGCTCTTATGATCTCTGGTCTATTAGTTGCAACAATAACTGTGATCCCTGCTCTACGAGCTAGTTCTCCAAGTTTTCTTGCAACTCTCTGAGCTGTAAGGCTGTCTAAGTGGGCTGTAAACTCGTCTACTACTAGTAGGTTGGGTTTTTCTGCTAGTAGGCTTGCTAGTTTAGCTCTCTCTTTCTGACCTGTTGAGAGCTCATTAAATCTTGCACGATAGAATACTGCATCTGATAAACCGACCATATTTAATACTTCTACTGCTGTTGTCACATCACCTATTTTAGAGGAGACGTGTTCTAGTAGTGTTTCCTTTCCAAATACTGGTTCATGTTCACCAGGGAGCATGTACGCTATCTTAGTATTTTCTGGTACTCTCACCGTTCCCTCACTAGGCTTGTATTGCTCGTCTTCTATACGTGTAGCTGCTCCTATTATCATTCTTAGAAGCGTTGTCTTACCCGCTCCAGAAGCTCCTACAACTGCTACTATTTCACCTGGCTTTATCTCTAAGTTTACGTCTTTCAACACGTATTTTTCGATTCTACGTCTTTCCACTCCAAAAGCTATCAATACATTTCTTAGTTCTTCGGGTAGTCTAGCAACGTCTAGTTCACTTGAATAGATTTTAGACAAGTCCTCTAACACTATGCTTGATGAGAGTTTTTCGACTACACCATACCTACTATGATATAGTTTTCCGCCATGCTGTCTAGCATAGGGGTCTTTTCTTAGGAACTCTTCTATTCTCCTACGAGCCTCATCAGTTAACGGGTACATTAGTACTGGTCTACCACTTCCAGTCTCCCACATATAGTAGAAGCCAGCTTTCTCGAAGAACGGATTATAGCGTGCCATCTGAGCTATTGTTTCAACAACATGCTTCTCCTTCTTCATCTCAGGGACTCTTCTCTCTTTAACCCACTTTAACGCCGCTTTAACCGCTAATACTCCCAGCCCATCTCCACGGTAGTCGGGGTGTACTACTACTCTAGCTATTCGTGCTGCAGCCGTGTTAGCTATCTTTAATGCTTCTTTTGCAACTTCCTCTCCAACTATTGCTCGAGCTAGTCTACGAGACTTGTATAGAGCTACTAGTTCACGGTACCTCGCTATAATCTCCTTCCTCTTCGATAATGCGAGGGGCCAGAAGGTTGGATGAAACCATTCCTTAGGGAATACTTTCTCGCGTATCATTTTCTCTAGTCTTACTTCACCGTCTACGACTATCCTACGGCTCATTAAGGGTATTGGAGTATCTATTCTAACATAAGCTACAATACGGGGCTCGAAGGCCCTACGGCCAAGGAGCTCTAATACTAGAAACCGACTTGAGGGGAGACTCCCCCTAATCTCCTGTAGTTTCATTGGGATACCGCATTTAGGGCAAGTGGGCTGGATATTCGATTCCTTATAGGCTCCACAACGTGGACAACGCCAAACAGCTACTAATTCCTCCTTAGAAGCATAATGGTATTGCTCTAAGCCTACAATATCCATATAATCCTGCTCCGATACAGCTTCACGAGCAACCACCTTATACTCGTAGACAACATCAGCTCTAACCGGGTCACGGCGCGGAAGACTCATAACCTCGCGGA
>JALVFK010000269.1 GCA_027030065.1 Desulfurococcales archaeon
TAGCAACATCTAAGTGGGCTCTCATCTCTATTATAGTGAAATAGTATAGAGCATAAATGATCAACCATAGAAGCCTAATAGGGTTTAAAGACTTAGAAGTATTCTCTACTAGTAGATGGGAGAATAGTGCGGCTGTTAGGGCTGCAACAGCTACTCCCGTAACGATATCATAGGGTGTTATGGAGCCAGTAAACACTATGTATATAATGAATGTCGCTAGGCCTACTGGTATTAATCGTAATAGTTGACTGGACACGAGTCTTCACCCTTTAAGTTTTGATAGATCACGTACATCAAGTGAGCCGTAGAGGCGATAGGCTTGTATTGCGAGAAAGGTTATCAGTAATGTTATAGCCATGTTTATTACTATAGCTGTAATTACTAGAGCTGGTGGAACAGGATCTATTGATTGTGAGACAAAGGTGTTTAAGACGTTCTTATCGGGATGACTAGTCCAGAGTACTGGGGGTTTTATCGGGTATATTGCTCTATAACCTATGAATATCATGAATACGTTAGCTGTATCACCAAATATTGTTAGGGCTATGATTTTCTTCAACATGTTTGGCCTAAACACTATACCGTATATCGACACACCGAAAGTAGCTATCATTACGAAGAACATGTAGGTCCAGAGGATCTTCTCAAGATATTCTTCAATCACTGCTCTCCTACCTCTCTAGAAAGTATTTTCTTGAAGAATTCTTCAGGTAGGGTCAACAAGAGGAAGACTACAGTGAATCCAGCTCCAACTGCTAAGAGTTCAGCCATGTTGTAGAATGCAAGGCTTCCGAGGAGAACACCTAGTCCAAAGGATGGGAACCCTATGAACATTGCCCAACTCTTCGGCTGATTCTCCATTATATAGGGATTACCGCCTACTAAACCCATTATTAATGGAGCGAGCGCTAGGAGACCTATTATTAGGAGGCCAAGGGTTCTAATAGTGAGCATTGTATTCTTCTTTAATCCTACATCTTCTACGAAGTATCTTGAAAGAGCAGCTATAGCTAACAAGGGTGCTACTGCTAGTGTTGCTCCTCCCTGGAATCCTCCTCCTGGAGTAAGCTGGCCGTGGAAGGCTATTGATGCTGAAACAGCTATTATTACTACGAAGTTTATTCGTGTTATGAGTTTAACTATGAGTGATAGACCTTGGTCGCTTGTTTTAGTATTTATTGAACTATTATTCGTGTTTTTCTTGTTCTTTTCCTCTAGTGAAGCTGAATAGTACCTGAATACTGATACACTACCAATTATCGCGAAGAAGAAGACTGATGTCTCGAATAGAGTATCTAGTCCACGGTAGTCCCATAGTATTGCTGTTACTCCCTCAGTGCTCGCCGCCCAAAAGTCTGATGGCTTTGTTATTGAGGGATATATCTCTTGTATCATAATGTTATTATTAGCCATAAAGTACAGGTAAAAGGATCCGAGAGGGCGAATAGTTTTCAATGGAACTGCTCCTAGGGCTCCGAAGGAGAGGATTACTGCTAGGAGTGCTAATGAGATTATTATTAGTGCTAGCAAGATCTTTTCACGTGTCCCCATAGGCTACACCTTCTCGTATCTCTCGGTCTTTTTTATCGCGATAATCATTACTGCAGAATATATTCCAACACCTATAGCGGCATAGGCTAATACTATGTCAGGAGACATTAACAAATAATACACTATAACGTAGGCTGCCGCTTGACCAGCAGAGAATACTACTGCTTTCAACAAGTCTCTTTCCATGATTGCGAGGAAGGCGAATACGAAGCCTATAGACATCATTAGAACAAGCATTACGAGATGTAATAGGTAGAACACTTTACCCTCACCCCTTATCCTCTTCTAGATGATCTACTACTTTTGGTTCAACTGGAACAACCTTCGCTCTATGCGTTGCTCTCGCGAGAGCATGTGATCCAGTTGGAGCGGCAAGTACTATGAATAATGCAGTTACTATGGCGCCGCCCATAAGATACCATCTGTACTGGCCAAAGCTTTCAAGACTGGGTGCCATTAATGCTACTCCTATTAATGGATAGACTGCTCCACCTATGGCTCCTATCGTAGCAGCGTGAAGTCTAACGAAGAAGTTGGGAAATCTTAAGAGTCCTAGAGCGCCTATTAGATCGAATACTGCTCCAAGGCCTACGAGGCCCATACCTATGAAGAATATAATCGTTTTCACGAGTTCAATCAACATTATTCACCTAGTTCTTTCTTTTCATAATATTTTGCAACAAATATGTCGAGAGCATAAGCCCATATGGCGAGAATAATAGCGCCTGGAATGAGAAAGGGTGATTTAAAGTATATTGCAAGAATTATCATAAACGCAGCTACATCGTATGATAATGCATCTATTGCCAGTACCGAATCAGGTATAGATGGGCCTTTAACAGCGCGGATAACGTATATTATAAAGGCCGCCAAGAATACTGGGATTATTATTAGAACATAGGTTGTAGCAAGAGACTCTAGATTCATCGCTATAAGCCCTCTTGGCCAGGTATAGGCCTCTGTTGAAAATTATTTAAAGTTTGTGTTTTATTCAAATATTAATTACCTATATATCCGAATTATCAAATTAGCAGATTAAATAGTTAGATAAGCAAGATATAGTACAGCATAATAGCCTTAATATAAGAGTAGTACATAGCCCCTATACGAGGCGTAAGGATATGAGTAGTGGTGAACTAAGACCATACTTGATAGAGAAGTATGATGGAGACGTTATAATATCAACTGTATTGACCCAGGTCTCTGTGGGTGGTTTTAGGAATCCCCGCTATCAGAGGATAATGTTAGACACACCTCTATCACGAGTAGAGAAAATAGATAAAGCACTTTTAGAGATTGCTGTAACAACACCCTTTAACCCATTGAATAGTAAGTGGAAGCTAGTTTTCGACGGGTTCACACTCACTAGAGAGTTCAAACCCCAACTATCTGTCGAGGAGGATGGAGCATATCATTCAAAACTCTTATTTGATATAACACCAGTAATAAAACCATATAATAGACACGCTGTGGGAGTTCAATTTGATGGCGCACAACCATTAACTATAGATCACGTAAACTTACTTGTATTCTATCCAACAAGTGAGGTAAAGACTAGTGTTGCATATTTCTCGGGAATGCTATTATTGAAACCTGGGGAAACAGTAGAAATTCCGATAAACATTAAGCCTATTGAGGGGGAGGATTTCTTAAAGATAATAGGAGTAATACCTTCAAAACAAGCAAAAATAGAGTTCTACTTAAACGGCAAAATGCTCAACAAGTTTGAGGGAGTTATCGGCGTTGAAGAAATAAGCTATAATGATAACATAGGGGTTTCTAGTGAGAACAAGTTAAAGATAGTGCACTTACCAGCCGAAACAAAGTATTATCCAAACATGTTTAGACTTTCAACAATTATTATTGGTAAAGCGAAATATTCCATGCCGGATATGGATATAGGGAATGTACGGATCCTCGAAGATTCAATAGAAGTGGAAATACGTAACAATAATAATATCAAACCGGATCGAGTAGTCTTACTTGCCATCAGTTTAGGCAATATAATATTCCGTGAAAAGATAGAAGATTTCCCAGAAAACGGTGTACAAGTCGTAAGAATACCGTTAAATAAAAACAAGGCTAAGACCTCACCCATAACTTTGAGGATAGTATGGAATAAGCTTAGTCGCTCAAGATTTAAGGAGAAGCGCATAGAACTATAAAGAATGTAAACCTAGAATACTTTCACCCTACTACATTATATACTCTCCCTATTCTATTAGGGGTAAAATGGGAACAATTCTTGCAGTAGAACATGGAAAACTTTATAGAGCTATAAACACGTTGAACACAAAGCTACTATACATAAGAAAGCAAGGTAAATATTATATCGGCGTCTTCCAAGGAAACAATGGTATACACATAACACATGTATCGTTGACAGGAGATAAATATTATTGTACATGTAACTACTATTTAATTACGGGAAAACCGTGTAAGCACATAGTATCTATGCTATTAGAGCTTAGGAAGCGGGGTCTACTACACGGTATTAAAATAAAATGACCTTACATGTCGTAGATAAAAATAGATGTGCTCAGCCGAAACCTCCTCCAACATCCTCGGGGTTTCTGAGAGAGTCGTGTTCATCATAGCCTAGATCACTCTATACACGGAACACGTTATAAGGTATTACGTGCTCTGTACATTCAAGGAGGAGCGGGGAGAACAGTATTTGACAGATTGGTTCTTCGATATTATTGCCAGCGAGCTTCCTGTAGTCGAAGAACTTATAAGAAAATATAATAGCATGACGAGTATACCTTCATGGATTAGAGATAGAATTAGCGATTGGTGGATTAATAGAGAAATAGATGCAAGCCTAGATAAAGTAGACTTAGCTGCAGTGGATGGCGGAGGAGGATATGCCGATCTCTTAGGCGGCGGTGGCTTGTACATTGCAAGAGCTGTAGCTGTTTATTCAAGTAGATCTAATCCTAGTAGAGAATTATTAATAGATATTTTAAAGTATAGAGCGAGAGGATATTTAGACGTACTACGTATGCTAACAGAGCTAAAAGTAGCTCAAAAAGCAGTACAATATCTATTACCTAACTCTATATTATTAATGGATGGAAGCCTCTATGTACAGATAAATTACCTAATTACAAAATTATTCAAAATAATTTCTAAACCAGATAGAGTAGGATTAGGCGAATTCTACCTACTTGACAGGTTACTAGAAACAATAGTAGAACTAATAAACTTACTGAAACGCGTTGAGAAGAAGAATATTCTGATAGCCTTTGTTAGTAAGGATTCTACCTTGAAGGTACTCAAAGAATACCTAGCATACATTTACTTTAAGGAAAAATATCCTCGACTTGCCGACCTTATGGAAAAATACCCGGTAGGAAATAGGAGAGTTTTCTTAAGAATATATAAGGAGTCAAATGAACCAGAACTTAAATCTATGCTTAACCTCATATTAGATACTAGCTACAAAGATGTACAATTAATTATGGATTTAGTTGGATCCGAGAAGGGATACACGAAACCCTTACTTCTCGGAGCACTAGCTGAACCAGTAAAGAGGCTTAAGGATAAGATCTATATCAAACAATTGTTTTCCGAAACAATGAACTTGTACCCCTTCCGAGAAAAACAAGAAGAGTTCAATGATCTAGTAGAGACTGTTATGAATAGAATTGAGGACTTGAAAACCCCTATACTATCATACGTAAAGGTTTCGGAAAACGAACCACCACTAATGGTTGAAGTAGTTTCCCAGAAAAACATTATAGAGACCATAGGGTCTCGGAGATTCATAGAGGAGACTCCCTATTTTAATAAAATAATAGAATTGTTATATAGAGATTACAAGGGAAGACGCTTCTACAACCTATGGCTAATGTATGCACACAACTACGCCAAGCTTTCACGCAAACAGTTCTTATATTATATAAGGTATATAGAGGCTCAGCTTAGTAGAAAGCACTTAAAGATACCCTTTACAAGAAGATATAGCATGGAGGCTTAGCCATTGACACTGCCAGAAAACAACGACTATAGTAGCCCGGAGGTAATAGGGAGAATAACTGGAGAATCCACGCCATCCTATTTCGTAATGTCTATAAATCCCCTGAACCCACCACCACTCTACGAGTACGTGTTTATAGAATTAGATGAAATACCGCCAGGTGAGAGAGAACCCGCAAAGGTTAAGGTGATAGCACAGATAAGAGCTATAAAGAGAAAGGATATAGGATTAAACCCCAATCTTCCCTGGAGTGTTGTTGAGGGGGTAACGGATACACAAACTCAAGATCAAGTAATAGCTATTGCAAGGATACTAGGCTATAAATGGAAGGATAAGATATACACGCTTAGACACGCACCTCCTGCTAACACGTGGGTCTACAAGGCCCCCGATAAACTTCTCCAGGAATTCTATAGCGTACCAGTAGAACAAGGACTACACCTTGGTTTTCTTATAACACGCCCCACTGTCCCGATATACTTAAACATGAAAGGAGTCAATAGACACATAGCAATAATAGCGGCAACAGGATCGGGTAAGACGTGGACTAGCATAGTGTTAATAGAAGAATTGCTGAAAAAAGGAGCAACTATACTAGTACTCGATCCCCATGGAGAATATGTTAAGATAAAGGAGACAATCCACTTACTTGGTGAGGAATACCGGGACTCAGCAATAGTGTTGAAAGGACATAAGGATCAAGAAGGCGATATACTATACCGTATAAGTATAAGGAATTTGAACCTAGAGGAACTAGCAGCAATTGCAGGCATACCAGCTAATGCTCATAGACAGAAAGCGGTACTCTACGGATCAAAAACACTTGCAGACGTACTCTACGAGGCATTTAATGACCCCAAGCTTATTACGCCAAAAGCGTTAGAAGACTTTATAGAAACAGCTATCATGTCTTTGGAAACTCTCCCAACGCGTGGTAAGTCTCTTAATAACTTTAAGGCCAACTTCTCCAAACTATTAAAGGAGAAAATGAATATAGATCTCAGTAACCTCGAAAAAGATGTCGGATACAAGAATAGAATAGATCTCAGCTTGAGAAGACTCTGGCTTGGATTAAAACGCGACATTGATACGGGATACGATGTTATAAGGTATATTGAGAACCTCATGAGGATTGGAGTATATGGTTCAGAAACAATCCCATTAAGAGAGATATTAAAGCCCGGGCACGTCACAATATTCAATCTAAGCGGGCTACGAAAAGAAGTACAAGACCACCTTGTAAACAATATCTTAACGAGAGTATTCAATGCAAGAGTAAGACATAAGCGCGGTTTTAGAGGAGAGAAATACCCCTACCCCATAGTAATAATACTTGAGGAAGCCCATAGGTTTGCCCCACCAAAGAGCTATGAAGATACTTGGAGTAGAGAAATAATATCTAAGATAGCTGCTGAGGGAAGAAAGTTCGGCGTATTTCTTGTAGCAATAACACAGCGTCCAAGTAAAATAGACTCCGACTTACTAAGTCAGTGTCAATCACAGATAATCTCAAGAATAGTTAACCCGAGAGACCAGGACGCAGTAAGAGATGCTAGTGAACAGTTAAGTCAAGATCTTCTAGATAACTTACCAGCACTTAATCCAGGAGAGGTTGTTGTAGTAGGCCCGCTTGCACCAGCACCCGTTATGATTAGGGTTAGGGATAGGGTATTAGACTATGCTGGAGCAGACATAAATGTTGTAGAAGAATGGAGTAATGCTATTAGATCAAAGATAAATAAAATAAGACTACTAGCCGATCTAAGGAGAGCTGTCGGCAAGGTTTTCGAAGTAAACATCGACTCTAATGAAAAATTACTGGAAGGACTTGCCAATATTCTATCACCTAATATAACATTACACGAAAACATACTTGAATCAGCACTAAACATTCTATTAGAAGACAAGATCACAGACCTCCGATACGATGGAGAACTAGGTACAATAGCAGGCCAAGTTGACGGATGCGATGTTGAAATACGTTTAAGTGAAGGTTCATGGCGCTGTGAATGTGAAAGAAGAGTAAATCATCCATGCAAGCACGTAATAGCCCTTCTCCTCGGAGCTATACATCAACGAAAAGTAGAACCAGAAGAACTTAGAAAAGCTATAAGCCTTAGACCTCTCAATACCTTGCTTTAAAACCTCGGCTCCATAAGAGTTCTCTCAACTCCTTAGATAAGTTATAGCATCCCTCACCTTTCTCAATTAAACCCTTGTTTATGAGTCTAAATATTACTTCAAGTGGTTTCTCAACCTTATAGCGGTATTGTAACTCTCTTACAGCTATTATTTCACCAACAGAAATGTTTCGTAGAAAATAATCAAAGACTTTCAACTCGTCTTCTGATAAACTCTTTCTTATCTGCTCAATTTCTTCTGGATACCTCTTACTCATAGCCGTCACCGTTCCTCTAAAATATCCCCATCTTTACTTTTTACTCTTAAAGCTTCTTAATAGGCTTCTGAGTACTCTAGGATAATTATTGAGATACATTTATAGGAGAATCAAGGTGTTCTAGGAGGATGCCAGGAAGATTTCTCTTGACTCATAGTGTATGTTCTATAATTATTTATCAGCATACTCAATGCATATCGTAGAACCTCGCTTCTACTGGAAAAAAGTCCGGCTTCCACTAGTTTATCTGCTTCTTCTATTAATTCTCTTGGAGCCTTAAATGTTATTAGTAGTACTCGTGAAGCCATAATGTATCACCATTGAGTAAATATAGATAGATATAGTTACTCATATCTGCTATAATAGGTATCAAGTTATTGCTTTATTTAAAAACTCTATGGGCTATTGGAGAAGCGGAGAAACGCTAATAATACCATGTATTCAAATACGTGTGCTCATAGTATAATGGCTTTAACCCTCTACCAGCACTACATATATCATATAGAATACATCTACCATTCACGCACCATGGAGTTTTAGAACACTTCTCACTACACTTTCTACAAGAAGGCTTATCTCTTAAGCAACATGTTCTCCCAAACATCCATAGAAAGTCGTCTAACAATACTATATCAACACCTATTTTCTCTGCGAGAAGCTTGTATGCTTTCCTAACAGCTACTCTTAATACAACGTCTTCCCACCACTCAACTTCTCTCTTCTCCAAAATCTTCTTCTCCAATACTCCTTCTACTTCGACTATTCCAAGTCTCAATGCTATTCTTGTGAGATGATTGTCAACTGGTATCTCTATGTTCTCCCTATCAACTGGGTTAAAGAGTCCTCTCCTATTAATGAACTTGTAGAATAGATATGACTTCTTTTCAACGGGGTCCTCGTATGCCCTAAATACTTTTAATCTATCTATTAGTCCGCCGTGGAGTGCTTTTAAATAGTTCTTGGATTCTTCTATGATTTTCATAACCATGCCGTCATATAGTTTTAAGAGCTTACGTCCTGCATCCCTTAGAAGCATTAAACGTACTTCTAGGTCTGGAGGCTCAACGGGCTTTGGTTTACTTACCGCTAACCAGTTCCTAACTGATTCGAGTGTTAGATTAGCCATATTTTCGGGTGTAAACCATTTGGGATCCTCGTAGTACTTCTTAGCCCCTAATCTGTATAGTAGGTCAGCTCCATGGAAGAATTCCCCGTCAACTATGCCCTCATAGTTGCGGTTAGGTCTACTGAGTCTATGGTCTATTGCAACCATGAAGAAAAAGTATCTAAGAACGCTTTCTGGTTCATCGTTTTTACTTGGATAGTATTTGGGGTCTGTGAAGTCATCTAACGGTATGTTTAGTTTACCCTTAATACGCTTAGCTATTTCATCTATTCTATCATAGTTTATCTTAACGATGGTCTCGGTCACGTGCTATCTCCTCTAGAAAGCCGGGTTCTTTAAGCAAAAATTGTTTATCCCTAAAACTCGTTATTTTATAATGGTGATTTACCAGGGAAGTGAGCGGATGGTATAGTTCTAATAAATTAAGAACGGATTTACTTGTTGTAAAAGGTTATCTTAGGAGTAACTTAGTTGAAGCTGACAAGATAGTAGTTGATGGAGCTCTTATATCAAATACTATTGAGAGTAAACAGATAGAAGTTACTGGTATAGTTAAAGCTGATGCCGTTAATACGCATATCCTTAAAGCAAGAGGACTTATTGATGTAAAGGAGATTAACGGTATTGAGTCCTACATATATGGGCGTGTTAACTCGTACAGGATTAGCTCTAAGACCCTTGTATTAGAGATAACTGGTACAAGCCGTATAGATGAAGTTGAATCAGAAGAACTTGTCATTAAAAGCATTGTACAGTACGACACTCGTGGACGCTTATTAGCAAGAAAGGTTTACGCTATTAAAGTCTACTCTGAGTTTCTGAACGCTAATCTTCTAGTTTGCTGTAAGTGTAGTATGGGTGACTATAATAGGATATCCAGACTAGTATACGGTGAGATTATTGACGCGAGCCCTACTTCTGTTTTCAGTGAGAAACCTCTAAGCATACCCGATCTCTGCACCGTAGAAAATGTTGAAGAGCTACGCTTTGTTGTTCCCGCATGATTTCTCCGCTAATACTCTAATCGCTATAAGAGTCTCCTTGAGCTCCGTAGTCAATTGGTATAATTCTAGTTTCTTTCCTTTACTCAGCGTCCTCCCATCATATACTTCTAAGTGTACTTTGTCTAATTCCTCTACTATCCTAATGGCCTTATCAATGTATTCAACTATGTCCACGACTCCTTTCCTCTAATTCACGTTGATATCTATACTCTTCTCTTATACGTACGAGTATTTCGGCTACAAGTTTGCTGGCTTCAAGTAAGCGGTCTTTAACCTTCTTTGCTTGAACGTTTCTCTCAGAAGCACGTTCAAGATCACCTGGCATTATTCCATGCGGTATGCTACTATTAACTACTAGTATTGATAACGCCTTCAGCATCTTTAGGCTCGACATAGTATATAGTGTTGCAGTCTCCATATCCATAGCCGATACACGGGTCTTGCTCCACTTCTGTACTATTTCTTCAACATTAGATAGAATGTCTACACTTAGTACTGGTGCCGTATAATATTTTATCTCGTGATCATATATGCGCGAATAAGTTCTCAATATATCCATCGTATACCATATCAGATCGTAGGAAGCATAAGCCGGATACTCTATCGGTGCGTAATGCCTACTCGTCCCATCAGCTCTCACTGCTGCAGAAGCAATTATTATATCTCCAATACTAAGCTTTGGATCTAGAGCTGTAGCATAGCCTACTTTTATGAAAACTCTTCCCCCTAGTCTCGAGTATTCTTCAACGAGAAGCGCTAGGCTAGGAGCACCTATACCCGTAGACCCTATTGTCAAATCTATAACCTTGTATTTACCAGTAACAGTAAAGTAGGGGTCTATGCCCTCTACCCTAGATTTTACCTCAAATTCTTCAAGCTGTGAGACAAGCTCCTCAACGTATGTTCTAGAAGGTAATACTATTATATTCGATGATACATCACTCGAACTACACTTAGTATATGGTTGAACTATATTGAGACCAGATGCCATCTACGTGATCCCTTACACTATGCAACCTAGTTCTACTGATAAAGGGAGGGGGGTAAATTTAAAAGGGTTAGGGTGCTCAAAGCCAATGAGGGGGAGGGGGATATGGTGGAAGTTATCAGTAATGCAATAGTGAAGCCTATCGAAAGAGTGGTAGGGCAACACGTCTACGGCAACCTCTACGAATGTGATCCGAGCATCTTATCGAACGAAGAGCACTTGAAGAAAATTGTCGTAGAGGCAGCAGAAATAGGGAACATGCAGCTACTTGAAGTAAAGACATGGAAAATAGGGTTAGGGGTAAGTGTTGTAGCAATAATATTGGAGAGCCACATAACAATCCACACGTGGCCCGAGTTCCGTTTCGCTACAGTAGACGTGTACTCTTGTGGAAGCCATACTGACCCGGAGAAAGCATTCAACTATATAGCAAAAGCCTTGAAGGCTAGGAGAGTAGTGAGAGGCTACGCTGACCGCTCATTAGAGGAGGATCACCGGGAATAGTGATCGCTCCCCCGGGGATCGGTCAGCCCGGGGGAGCTGGAGTGGTGCTGACCGAGACCTTCTGATCGTAAAGGTATTTTACATTATAGATGTTGTGTTATGCGGAGAAGAGTCCTCATTATTGGGGGCGGTGTAAGCGGTCTATTTCTCGGTAGCTTAATAGGTGATGGTGTTAGAATAATAGAGGAGCATTCTGTTATTGGGTTTCCCGAGCATTGCACTGGAATTATAAGTACTAATACTCTTTATAGAATGCGTTTGCCTAGGAGACTTGTGGAGGACTCATATCGTAGATTCATACTATACTTCTATGGAGGTTATCGTATAGTTATTAGCGGTTCACCCCTAGCAGTAAAGGTTGATAGGCCTGGTGTTGAAAAAGAATTATACTATAGGGCTCTAGATGAGGGTGCTGAAATAGTATTAGGTGAACGTGTAGAAGATATTGCAAGTGATGGCAGAATATCATTGAATGGAGGTCTTGTTAAAGGGGAATTAGTAGTATTGGCTGAAGGCTACAAACAATATTTTTCGAGAAAACTCGGCTTGGTTAGAAAGAGTAGAAGAATACCAGCTATTCAGGCTAGAATTAGGGGACAAGTCAATATACGTGACGTCGAAGTATACTTCTCTAGTCTTACTCCAAAATACTTCTCATGGCTTGTCCCAATAGGTGATAGAGAAGCCGTCATAGGATTGGCTGCAGAAGAGAAGGGATTGTTGACTAGGCTTCAACTACTGTTAAAGGTATTAGAGAAAACGGGAAGGATAAGCAGTTATAAGATAACGAAGATTTATGGTGGACTGGTTCTAAGGGGGCCTTTAGGCGAGCTTACCAGGGATAGAGTTGTCGCGATAGGCGATAGTATTGGCATGGTTAAACCATTGACTGGTGGTGGCTTATACCCTATATCTATTGCAGGCCTCATACTCTCTAAGCTTATCAAGAGCTATCTTAACGGTTCAATGAGTTTACTCGAGCTAAGAGAAGAGTATAGTAGTAGAGTAGAGAAAATGTTAAAGAATCTTAGAGTAACGTATAATCTACTTAATATCATAGACTTTAGAGTAGAGGATTACTTAAGGGTAATTGCAAAAGGCTTGAATAGAATAGGCTTGGAAACAGTCATAGATGAAGTAGAATACGACGACCATTTAAAGAACTTGCTCACTGCCTTGAAGCCTAAGAATATTGTCAGGCTTACTGGTTCTATGATAACTGGGTTTATATGAGAAGGTCTTGATTACTCCTTTAGCTTATTGATCTTCTTTAAAAACTCTCTCAATATCTTAATATTCCATTCATGCTTTGACCTACGCCTCTTGTCTACGTAGAGACCTAGCCTCATAGCTTCCTTCGGCGTTAAACCTACTTCTTTTAGCTCTAGTATACTGAAGCCTCTTCCAACGCGGAGTCCTTTATCTATCATTCCGTCTTTTATTAATCTGGGCTTCTTTACGTAAGCTGCAGGAGGATATACTTCCTCAGCCATTTTACTACACCCCTTTTTAAGCTGAAGGAGTATGAGGTCGTGGAAGCTTATTAGCTTGACTCTGGTTTCCGCTTAGTATCGGAGCTAAATATATAGTTTACCTAGTGCTAGTATATGCTACGAACGAGGTGTTATATAGGTATATGAGGATTAAACGATTAGTATTAGATGTATTAAAACCATTAAAAGAACCAAGCCTAGTAGACCTCGCAATAGAGATCTCTAGAATTAGAGGCGTTGAGGGAGTAAACGTCACCGTTATGGAGGTCGACGTAGAGACTATGACCCTAACTGTTACAATAGAAGGCGATGACATAAACTTCGAAGACGTTAAGAGAGTCATAGAGGACTCCGGCGCAGTAATACACAGTATCGACCAAGTTGTTGCGGGAGAACGCTTCGTAGAAATACCCCCATCACGTAGAGGTATGGCGTGAGCAAAGGTATGGCTGGACGCGTATGCGATAAATGTAAGACGAGGCCCGCAATAGTATATCAGAAGCATAGTGGGAGATTCCTTTGTAAGGAATGCTTCATAGAGGATATTATTGAGAGGATCCGTAGAGAAGTAGAAAAGTGGAGAATGATAGAACCCGGCGACACCATACTCTTAGCTGTTTCTGGAGGCAAAGACAGCTTCGTATTACTAGACGTTATGCCGCAAATACATGACCCATCAAAGCTAATAGCATTATCAATAGTTGAAGGCATAGAGGGCTATAATAGAGCAGAAGACATAGAGAAAATGAAGAAATATGCCATGGAACGTGGTGTAGACTTCATAAAAACGAGTTTCAAAGAATTCATTGGAGCTAGCCTAGACGAACTCGTAAAGAGAGCATGGGATCGCGGCCTCAATGTTTCACCGTGCACTTTTTGTGGTACTCTTAGGAGAAGGATCATGAACTACTATGCAAGAAATCTAGGAGTAGACAAAGTCGCTACTGCCCATAACTTAGACGACGAGGTACAGACATTATTACTGAATATTTTGAGAGGAGATCGAATGAGGCTTATCCAGTCTCATCCACGAGCACCAATTCTAAGTACTCGTATAGTACGTAAAATAAAGCCGTTGAGAAAGATCTATGAGTGGGAGGCGACAATGTATGCGTTCTTAAAAGGCTTTAAGTTCCAGGAAACAGAGTGCAGATATATCTATTTAAGGCCAACACTGAGGGCAAAGGTTAGAGACCACTTATACGCGTTGGAAGAAGAGTCTCCAGGAAGCCTTCTAAGAATACTTGAAAGTATGGATGAAATCTTATGGAAGCTTATTGGAACCCATAGAAAACTACCAAGCCTACCAGTATGTAAGAAATGTGGTGAACCAACAAGCTACGGTCGCGAACTATGCAAGGTTTGTGAGTTGTTAGAGAAAATAGGGATCTATTAGAATAAATTCTAACATACTAGCATATCTTTGTGCCAGACGGTACATCTCCATCAACTGTTAGTAAAACGGGTTTCTCGACTTTACCGGATTTTATATCCTCCTTACATCCAGCTGCTAGAAGCATTCCTTGACTGAGAACTCCACGTATCCTCTTCGGCTCAAGGTTTGCTACAACAATTATCTTTTTACCTATAAAGTCCTCGGGCTTATACCATTCGCCTAAACCAGCAACAAGTTGTCTTGTTCCAAGTTCTCCTAGATCAACTATCAATTTTATTAAACGTGTACCCGGTATGGGTTCTGCTTCCTTTACAACTCCTACACGTAGGTCTAATTTAGCGAAATCGTTTATTGATATGGTTTGCCCAGACACATACATCACCTACAGCTTTACAATTCCCTAGCTTTCCACTAGAGGTAAAAACTATTATGGAAAGATCGAGTAGGGTCTGCTGGGTAAGTTTTCTTCATTTCCTAGACTCTGGCCGGGAGTAAGTCTTCATCCCCGATACTGTACACGGTTTCCTTGAAATATATCTGTCTTTAGAGACCCTAATAACTCTCTTAACAGTGGTTTTATTAAACTATGTAGGCAAGAATAGTATTGTATAGTAGGCTTGGGAGAGGGGTATCTGTACAACTATGAGGATTAAGGGTTACGCGGAACTACCACTACATGATGGGCATGTCCCACGGTGGCTTGCAGAACTTATGAAAAAGCTAGCCCGAGGTATTGTTGAAGTAATAGTATTAGAGTATGGTCCAGCTGAACTCGTTAGAAGACTTAGTAGTCCTCTATGGTTTCAAGCATTCAATAATATTATTGGAATGGACTGGGACAGTAGTGGTTCGACAACTGTTACAGTAGGCATACTTAGACAAGTCTTGGAGAAGGAAGAGCTTGGAGTTCTCATAGTAGGTGGTAAGGGCAAGATGATGCTCCGAGTCCCCGATGAACTTCCAAGAGCTTTAGATAGGCTTGGGCTCAGCGATAAACGTGTTGGAGAACTTGTAACTGCTAGTAGGATTTCAGCAAAAGTGGATTCTAGTCTACTCCAGGACGGATATCAGCTCTATCATCATGCAATAATAGTTTCAGAAGATGGATTATGGGGTGTGATTCAGCAGGGAATGAATATTGAGGAGAGACTAGCGAGACGTTATCATTGGCTCTCAAGTAAGGTGGAAGACTATGTAGTTGAACCCCACTATGGTATTGCTAGCAACTATAAGGGGAACGCGTTAAATCTTGTTGCAAGAGAAGCCGAGGGCGCTAGGAAGACAATACTGGATCTTGCCAGAGAGAAGCCAGAGAAAACTAGTAGACTAGTAGCTGAGGCTTCTAGAATTATTCGTGGTGATCAGAGCATACTTAAATGGCTCACCGTGAACAAGCCTTCTTCTGGTGTAGTAGGATATGATGATCGTTTAAGGATACTATACTATCGTCCAGTAAAGCTTACAAAGAGGTTATTGAAAACCCTTAACACGTTATATGAGAGCCAACCAAGAAATTTCAAAGAACTACTACTTATCCGTGGAGTAGGTCCGGAAACTATTCGAGCACTAGCACTCGTGTCAGACCTCATATACAAGGAACCCCCATCGTGGAGTGACCCGGTAACAGACCCACTAGATCCCTTCCGATACGCCTATGCTTTTGGCGGAAAGGATGGTATACCGTATCCAGTAAAACGTGAAGTCATGATTGAGGCTATAGAGTTTCTAAGAGAAGCAATAGAGAAGGCTAGAATAGGTGATAGAGAAAAACTCCAAGCACTGAAGAGGTTGAGAAGACTTCTAGGAGAACAAGATCGTTTATGATTTGGGAATTAAGGGAACCGCTTTCAAGTATCCTTCTTCTATAGTTATCTCTGGTGTTATATGCCGGAGCTTTTCTCTATCACCTATTATCTTTAGGAGCTTACGCTCATGTGCCTTTAAAGGCTTGCGTATTCTTTTCGGATACCCCTCCATTTTTTCACTACAAATATAGCGATCCTCCCTACATATTTCCTTAAACTTTTCATTGACTTTATCTAAGGGTAAGGGTTTCTCTAATAGACTCTTAAAGAATTCGTAGAGCGTTACCCTCTTAACATAGTCTTTGAACATGTAGAAGCCACAGCAATCCTCTACTGTATGTAGACTGAATAACCCCTCCTTGCATGTAGCAAATCCTACATTGTATTCCTTGAGTGTTTTTCTAAGCCCCATATATTCTCTAAGTAGTATCTTATGCTCTGGCTTGTAGAGGGGTTTGCCTCCTTCAACAACTCTAATGCTATATAAGTTGAGGGCTGGTATGCTTATACCTAGTCTTCTCGCAATAATTCTCCACTCGTCTAGTGGGAGGCGGAGTCCTTCAACTATAACTTGTCTAACTCCTATATCACTAAGTAGTGATGCTACTTCACCATAGTCGTAGGACCTTAATGTTATCCCCGGTATATAGGGTGATAGTCTAAGTAGTACTGGTATGTTTTCTTGAGAGAGCCTTCTCATAGCCTCTAATCGCTCCTTCACAGCTGGTGCTAACGGCTCCAGTAGTCGTGATATATGTTCGTCTAGGCTGGAAATAGAATATTGGACTATGACTAGTCCTTGATCCGAGAGCTTCTTAACTATTCCTAACCAGGGGTTCTTTAATAACAGTGTCGACTTAGTATTTATAACTAATGGATAATTATACTTTAACGCTGTCTTCATTATCTTATGAGTAAACTTATAGTTTTCTTCAACTGGTTGAAAAGGATCAGTTAACGTAGCAAGCCTAGCTGGTATAGGTTTGAGACCTTTCTGATAGATTTTCCTTGCAACAGCCTTGAAGTTGATGAAAGCCTCTGGTCTAGGTCTAGGTTTTCCTACACGACTCCAGTACCATCGACTATAACAATAGATACAATTGAACATACACGTATTGTAAGGCTCTATTCTTATAAGAGAGTAGCATAGAGGCGACATTATATTACTAACGTTTATCACTAACTCTGGCATTACTTATAGATCCCTCACTACATATCTTGTTATTAGATAGTAAAAATAACAACATAATATCATTATGTAACGATTATTTAGAATAATCAGGCTATGGGTTAAAAGTTTCAGATTTTAGGAAAAGTTTTATAATATTTGATAAAAACCCTTTAATCTCGGACATTAAATAGGTGCTGTTTCTATGGGCCTTATCAGCATACTACGCTGGGGAGTCAGTAGGAGCCCATGGCTGCTTCACTTCAATACTGGTGCTTGTAATGGTTGTGATATAGAGGTTTTAGCTGCAATAACACCACTATACGATCCAGAACGTTACGGTGTAAAACTATCCCCCAGTCCCCGTCATGCTGACATAATAATCGTTACTGGTGTTGTAACTAAGAAAGCTGCTGAGAGACTTAAAAGAATATACGAGCAGGTACCAGAGCCCAAAGTAGTTGTTGCTGTTGGAGCGTGTGCTATTAGTGGAGGTGTATTTCAGGGAAGCTATGCTCACGTTAGTGGCGTTGATAAAGTAGTACCCGTTGACGTTTATGTTCCAGGATGTCCACCTAGGCCAGATGCGATATTGGAGGGAATTCTTAAGGCAGTACAGATACTTGAGGAAAAAGCTAGGCAGCTCGAAGCACAAGGTGTGAGTACAAGTAGTAGTGGAGAAGTTACTGCAGGTGGAAACTGATGGCTCTCAAAGATCTTCTATCAAATTATGGTGAACTGAAAAAGTATAGGAAGGATAATAGATTCTATATAACGGTTGCTCCTACACTAATACGTGAGATTACGAGCAAACTAGTTAAAGAATACAAAGACGGAATATATATTTCAACAATTACCCCTGTTGACTTGATCAAGGAGGGAGTAATTGAGGTAGACTATGAGTTCCAAATATTATCCGAGAAGACCTTTCTCGTAGTTAAAACGAGGATACCACGTGATAAATCAGAGATAGATAGCATTGTAGATATTCTACCAGGAGCAAAGGTATTGGAGCAAGAAGCCTACGACCTTATGGGCGTGTATTTCAAGGGGAACCCATATCTACGCAAACCCTTCCTACTACCAGAGCACATGGCCCAAGAAACCCCGTTGAGAAAAGATTGGAAACCTAGCAAGAGGTGATCCATGAGGTGAGTAAGAACAAGTACCTTGTAGAAATACCAGTAGGCCCCCAACACCCAGCTCTCCACGAGCCCATATCTCTAAGGCTCAAGGTTGAGGGAGAACGCGTCGTCCAAGTAGACGTTGTTGCAGGATACAATCATCGCGGAATAGAATGGCTTGCTGAGAGAAAGACTTTCTACCAAGACCTATTCCTCGTCACCCGTACATGTGGTATTTGCAACGCTGTTCACGGCGCATCCTATGTACAAGCTGTAGAAGACCTTGCTGGTATAGAGGTTCCCCCTAGAGCAAGGTATCTGAGAACTCTCGTAATGGAGTTGGAGAGAATTCACAGTCATATTCTAGTCTTAGCAGTAATGGCTGAAGTAATAGGGTTTGAGAGCTTATTCATGCTCATGATGCGTGATAGAGAAAGAGTCATGTACTTAAAGGAGCTCGTCACGGGTAATAGGGTTCACGCAGACTACATGTTTATTGGTGGTGTGAGAAGAGATCTCCCAAGCGAGAAAATAGATAAGATAAAAAAGAACATAGACTACATCGAAGAGAGAATGAAGGAATACAAGAAAATATGGAGCGAGGATCCAATAATTCTAAAGAGAACCCAGGGAGTAGGTGTAGCTTCAAAGTCTCAAGCACTAGCTCATAGCCTTGTGGGACCAGTAGCACGTGGCTCTAATGTTAAATCAGATATAAGGTATATAGACCCCTATGACGCCTACGATGAAATACCGTTCAACGTGATAACGAGAGATGAGGGGGATAGCTGGGCCCGCATGATGGTCCGTATAGACGAGGTCTTCGAAAGTATATCAATTATAAGGTATATCCTAGAACACTTACCCTCAGGCCCAATAATACCGTGGAAGAATATTAAGTTGGCCCCAAGGAAGTTCCCCAAGGGTGAAGGAATAGGAAGAGTTGAAGCCCCACGAGGAGAGCTACTATATCATGTTTTTAGTGATGGCTCAATGAAGCCCTATAGAGTTAAGATAAGGACACCAAGTGTTTTAAACATACATAATGGAGTATTCATGATGCTTGATCAGCACATAGCTGATATACCAGTAATATTCGTTAGCTTCGATCCCTGCATCTCATGCACTGAGAGAGTTACAGTCATAGATTTGAAGACAAATGAGAAGAAACTTATTCCATGGAGGAAACTCGTAAAAGAGAAGCCGCTAAGGTGAATAATGCTTTGAGCCTGCCTAAACTCTTGGGTAAAACTCTTAAGAACTTGTTTAAGAAGCCATCAACAGTTATGGTCCCGCCAAGAGAGATTAAACCAGCTGAAGGATATAGGGGTATTCATAGGGTCAACTATGATAAATGTATATCTTGTAGTCTATGTGCTATCGAGTGTCCCGCCTTAGCTATAAAAATGGTAACGATACCGGAGACAAAGAAGAGGTATCCGGAGATAGATTATGGGAAATGCATTTTCTGCTATCGTTGCGTAGAGGTATGCCCGGTTAACGCCTATGAAGTATCTATAGAGAAACCAGCACCAGAAACCAAGCCCGTTATAATTAAAGAGACTCCCCTAGAATGGTATAAGTCTAAGAAGACCCAGCAGACCTCTTCGACTCAGCAATCTCCTCAGAAGTAGCCTTTCTAACAATTAGTAATCTGCCCTTTCTACCCACTACTACAACATATTCATCTGGTTTTATCTCGTCCTCGCTTTCAGCCATCCAGTATTCTCCTTCAACTATAACAAAACCTTGTCTCCCAGGACCTAATGGATCTAATGCTCTACCGATTTTACCCTCTAAGACCCATAATTGCGTCCTCTTTCTCTTAGCCTTAATCACCTTATACAATATGAATGCCGTTAAACCACCCAAGAATAGGCCAAGCGATATACCTGTAATTAGAATCATTTGGTAATATTCTTCTGGGTTACCGACAAACCATCCGGGAACTCCTAGAGGTAATAGTATGAACCCTATGGCTAACATTATTATCCCCGTTATACCTAGTACACCGAACCCTGGTGTAACTAGTTCTATTGCAAATAATAGTGCGCCTACAAATAATATGAATAATGCCACAATATTTACATTGAATCCCGACCCTACTAGACCGAGGAGAAGGAGGAGTAATCCTATTGGGAGGGAGTAATAGTGGCCGCTTATGATACTGAAGAGGAGGATCATGAAGCCTAGGCTCATCAATAATCCGTTGACTAAAGGATCACTTAGTGAATCCAATAGTATACAACGTAAACTGGGACCATAGTTTATTATTGTTGCTCCACGAGTATTTAGTTTAACTGGTTCTCCATTATATAATGTGACATTCCAACCATCTATTTTATTTAACAAATCACCTACATCTGTAGCAACAACCTCTATAACATGATATTTTAGTGCTTCATCAGCCTTCAAGTTCAAGTTCTTCAACACGAAATCTTTTGCAGCAGTAACATTCCTTCCCCTAGAACCAGCGTAAACCTCTATTTTTGCCAATATGGGATTCAATATTTTGCTCTCATTAATTGGTTGATAGGTACCAGTAGATGGATTATACTCCACAGGCTGCATAGAACCAATAGTTGTACCAGGCTGCATTGCCGCAATATGTGTCGATAATAAGATAAGGGTTCCCGCACTTAAGGCCCATCGATCAACAACAAAACCTACGACTGGTACATTAGCTCTATAAAATGCTTCAGCTATATGGAACCCATCCTCAAGGTATCCTCCCGGAGTATTCAATTCCACGACCAATACAGCATTCCTTGATTCCGCTAATTTTAAGGCATCATCAACATAGCATGATTTGCCGGGACCTATCATACCGTCTATTCTAATCAATACTATCTCATTACTTGTCTCAGATTGCCCAATACTATTCACTATTGTTGAAGCCATTAATAATGCAATGAATACAAGCACCAACAGTGATGTTAAATCCCTTAATTGTAACCTATAGGACATGATGCTCCTCTCTACAAAACTCAGCCTACACCAATTAGACTATTTAATCAAGATTATTAACTTTTCAATACTTACATCGTGAAAGATTTTGCAAAAATATTAATTATTAAAAATAGGTAAAAACAAGTTCATTTATGTTGGTAGTAGTTGCAATAATACATCATGTTTTCTCCTTCAATGCTTTCACTAATGCCGCAGTAGATCCCAGCTCTCCACTAGCTAGAGGTGATACTACTATCAAGTTCTTTTCACGTGCTATTTCTATTAGTGTTTGTAGTTCTCTAAGCCTCAACGCAACGGGATGCTTCTCGTAGAATTCAGCGGCTTCAGCCATAATCTTTGCCGCTTGCTTTTCACCCTCTGCTTCTATTACTCTAGCTCTTCTCCATCTCTCAGCTTCTGCTTGCTTAGCCATTGCACGCAACATTGTCTCCGGTAGCCTTACTTCTTTTAATGTAACAGCTGTTACCTTTATCCCCCAAGGGTCTGTTAACTCGTCTAGTATTCTTTGGAGCTTCTTGTTTATCTCCTCTCTACGTGTCAAGAGGTCATCTAGTTCTACTTGACCTACTATGTCTCTCAACGTGGTTTGAGCCAGCATTAGGACAGCATAATGGTAGTTTTCAACGTTTACAACTGCTTTTATCGGTTCTTGTACTCTATAGTATACTACTGCATCTACTTCAACTGTAACGTTATCACGTGTAATTATTCTTTGAACTGGAACATCTACTGTCACTATACGTAGATCCACGCGGATCAGGCTATCAACTCCTGGTATTATGAAGAATATGCCGGGTCCTTTCGCTCCTATAAGGCGGCCAAGTCTAAATATTACAGCTCTCTCATATTCTTTTACGACTTTAATAGACATCGAGGCGAATATTAATGCTATTAGTGCGATAATGAATGTTGGTATTAGATATGCTCCATCCAAAACATGTACACCTTTCTCTCTAGCTCATTACACTATATTCTTATAGTTAGTGTACCCTTAATATGTATTACAGAATAAAGGTAGGAGACAAGTATTCTGGAGGTATTATGAGATATGACTAAAGAAGCCGCTAAACGTAGGAGGAGAGCATTTGCACGCGAGAGAGATCTTGTTAGACTGTTGTGGAAGAGGGGGTTTGCTTGTATGAGAGCACCTGCGAGTGGTAGTAAGGTTAAGCGTACCGTTTACCCCGATGTAGTGGCGATATGGAGAGGAAAGACCCTAGTTTTTGAGGTGAAGACTAGCGAGCAGAAGAGAACTATCTACATTCCACGAGAACAAGTTGAGAAGATTAGAGAGTTCGCTAAGCGGGCTGGAGGACAAGCATTTATTGCAGTAAAGATTGTTGGACAAGGAGAGCCTTGGAGGTTTATACCGATAGAGAAGTTAGAACATACGAGTGGTGGGAACTTTAAGGTTAGCTTGGATTCTTTGGAGAGAGCTCTCACTATACGTGATCTTGAAAAGATTGTTGGTATGACTCGTGGACTTGAGGACTTTATCGGTGGTGGTATATGAAGTATTGTCCTAGATGCGGGATGGTATATTTGAGAGAAGAATTTAAAACATGTATTATCTGTGGAACGCGCTTAGAGGAAAGCCGTTCAAGACTCAATCCTAAGCCTAATGCTGATTCCGTGTTTTCGCTCTAGCTTCTTTAACTTCTTTGCTCTACGCATAGTTACTCTCGCTGCATCACGTGGTACTATAACATTTACAACGTTTCCTTCTACTTCAACCCTAGCATCTGGTACTATTCTCTGGATCTCTCTTATAAGCTTAGACTCTAGTGTTTTCTTTGTTTTCGCTACTGGTACAACCATGGTCTGCTCTCCAAACGTATAGATCTCGTATTCGAGTTGCCCAGTTAGGAAGTCTCTTACTTCTACTACTGGTCGTGATAGTTCTGCTTCTCTTAGACCAGTTGGTAGTTTAACCGTCATGTGTAGCTCGTATACTTTTTCTACTGAACCCTTGTTTATGTAGACTACGGTATCTATGATGCTGGGAATCATTCCGAGTTCTACTCTTCTAATAAACCTCTGGACAGCGTCTATGGGAGTTGTAGCGTGAACTACTCCTATCATACCAATACCAGCTAGTCTTAGGTCGACGTAGAGGTTGAAGTCTTCGTCATTACGCATTTCATCGAATACAGTGTAATCAGGTCTACTCAGTAATAATATGTCGTGGAGTTCTTCACTTGTACCATAGGTTTTTGAGTACTGTGTTATCTCCGGCGGTAATCTCATGTCTCTTGGAGACTCTATTGTTTTAACTATACGTCCCTTCCTCATATAGTATTCGGCAAGAGCTTGTGCAAACGTAGTCTTACCCATACCCGGCGCGCCAGCTATGAGTATTCCCTCGGCTCTCGTCTCAAATCTCTCTAAGAGTTTTGGTGGCAGCTTGTAGTCTTCTAAGCGGAGCTTTACTAATGGTCTTACTGCTGTTATCTCCCAGCCCTCGCTTAGGGGAGGCCTTGTTATTACTATACGGTATTCGCCGAGCTGAATTATAGTTGAACCAGGCCTATCTATCTCGATAAAGCCGTCTGGCCTCCTCTTAGCTGCTTCAATGATCTCTCTTGTGATAGACTCTAGTTCCTCTTTAGTCATAGGCTTTAATCCTAGGTCAACAAACTTCCACTCACCGGGCCGACCCTTCTTAGCCTTGGGTACGGTACCCTCCTTTAAGTGAACACTCATAGTATCCTTGTCAAAGTATTCTTCGAGTCTCAGCTTTTCGCGAGAGATTGGGGGTATGAATAGGATCTGCATACCCATGGCTCTAGCTACTTCTGCTTGGACTTTATCACCAGTTATTAGTATAGCTCCTACCTCATATGCGTAGTCGCGGATCAACGCGTCAATAGCACCAGACTTAGCCATCTTTATATCAGTATACCGGGGACGTTCTCCCGCAAGCTCTATTGTTATAAGACCTTCATGCTCGAGTAAACGTAGTCTCGAGATCTCTTCCAGTCCCGCAAACCCGGTCATACGTCCCTCATTGGCTTGATGTTCCAGTTCGGCTAGAACGGCTCTATGTATTATTATTCTACCCTTTATCTTACCTTGTTTTACTAGCTTGCTAACAACACCTTCTATTAATACACTCGTATCGGGTACGTATGCTTTCTCCGATACCCCTGCAATAGGCGTAATTATTTTTGACACTTCCTATAATACCTCAGCTATCCTATCTAGGCTTTTTCAAAGAGCTGGGAGGCTAATAAAAGATAAAGTAAATTATACTATAGTATCATCAAGGAATTAGTTTGTGGGTTAATTGTTTCCTACTAAACTTATTAAGTGAGAACCGCCTAGCTTGCCTAACACCTAGAAAGGTTCACGTAATCGGTGTAAAAGTCTTGGCACCAAAAAAGAAGAGTAGACAAGAGAAACAAAAATATCTCGATAGAGGAAGTAGAAGTATAACTCAACAAGCTCTCTATGAAGCCCATGCACCCAAGGAACTAGTTGATAGAGTTAGAAGAGATATTAAGAGAAGACAATTTGATTACTTGACACCCTACTTGCTCTCAGAAAAGTATACCGTGACTATTAGTACTGCTAAGAAGATACTAAAAGAACTAGTTGAAGAAGGAGCCATAAGGCTATTCTCTGCTGGCAGGAGATCACCCATATACGTGCCAGCAAACCAGTAATCTATTTAATCTCTATTACATGGAGACGAAGATTTTCTAGGAATATTTTTCTAATAAAACAGCTTTTGCTATAGCTACTTG
The DNA here is from genome assembly GCA_027030065.1 of Desulfurococcales archaeon. Classification (GTDB taxonomy): domain Archaea; phylum Thermoproteota; class Thermoprotei_A; order Sulfolobales; family WANQ01; genus JALWGO01. The sequence continues at coordinate 25,256 of JALVFK010000269.1, forward strand.
TCCTAGCGATATTCCTCCATCTCCTGGTGGGACTTTTTGGTTAACATATAAGTGAGCACGCCCATTAACTGCGTCTCTAATCCCTTGTATAATGTATTCATTGACAGCTGCTCCACCAGAAACCGCTATTATGTTTCTCTTCTTTGTAATAGCCTTTAATGCTATCTTACCGTAAGTGTATCCTAGCCAGTATTGGACAGCATAGGCTATCTCACGTTTATCGTATCCCTTTTCAACTAAATCTATTATTTGGAGAACTGGTTCTCTTATATTTATTAATGATACTCCATCCACATATTCTATTGGGTAATCTACTACTATACTCGTTTTCCTAGCAAACGCTTCAAGCTTTATAGCTGGTTCTCCCTCATATGTCCGCTTCCAAGCTACACCGAGAAGACTTGCAACCGCGTCAAGATATCTACCAGTACTTGATGTCAAAGGTTTACCGTATTTTAATTGTTTAAATACTATTTTTACCTCAGTTAAACCTCCTGGCAATTGTCTTAGTAGTTTGTGTTTCCTCATTATCCTTATTACTTCATCTTCACTTAGACTTGAAGCTAGTATTGACATCAAGTATCTTGTGGGATAAATAGTTGATCTATCACCACCGGGTAATACATGGTATTCTAAGTGTCCAATCCTCTTATAACTCGTATATGATGCTATCATTACTTCACCACCCCATATTGCTCCATCATCTCCGTATCCTACTCCATCTATTGCTATGCCTACAACCTCTGATTCTAAGGGTAGGTCTAGTTCCGCCATAGCCGACGCTATATGGGCATGGTGGTGTTGTACTTTCAGTAAACTAGTATTGTATTCTTTCGAGTATTTTTCAGCTAGCTTTGTTGTAGGATACTCGGGATGCTTGTCCGATACTATTACTGATTCTTCTACTCTTACATTGTAGGCTTTTAAGAGATAGTGAATAGCCTTTTCAAGAAAATCCATTGTTTCAAGGTTTTCACAGTCTCCGATATATTGGGTTGGTATTATGTATTCTTCTAAGCCTATAGCGCCAGTGTTTTGAAGCATAGCTCCAAAGGCTACTATGGGTTTAGGAGAACGTATACTGGTTTTTATCCATAAGGGGGCGTAGCCCCGGCTACGTCTAAGAAATACTGGTTTACCCGTAGTCAGCCTTACAACGCTGTCGTCAACCCTATTAACTATACGTCTATTATGCAATAAGTAATGGTCAACGAAGCCGCGGAGCTTTGTTAGAGCACACTGGTTTGTAGTACACATTGGCTCGCCTGGAGGGTTACCGCTTGTCATTATTAGGAATTTATCTCGAGTCTCCATTAACAACAAGTAGTGGAGCGGCGAGTATGCTTTCATTATACCGATATGGCTTAGTCCTGGAGCAACGTAATCCGAGACTGGACTACTCTCTCTTTTTGGTACGAGGACTATTGGAGCCCATATAGAATCCAATAACTCAAGTGTTACACCGTCTAGCAGGGCTATTTTTTCGGCAACCCCTAGGTCTAATACCATTATTGCGAAGGGTTTTTCTGGTCTATGCTTTCTTTTTCTCAACTCCAATACAACTTCATCCGACGATGCTAGCGCAGCTATATGGAAGCCTCCAATACCTTTAACGGCTATGATATGGCCTTCGTCAACTAGTTTAGCTGCTTCTCTTATCGGGTCTTTTACCTCGATTCTATTACCGTTTCTATCTGTTAACCATACTTTAGGTCCACAAATGGGACATGATATTCCTTGTGCATGGTGTCTTCTAATGTTTTGAGGATCATTGTATTCTTTTAAACACTGCTCACATAGTGGGAAGTCACGCATACTAGTATTTTCTCTATCGTATGGTGGTTTTTCTAACATACTAAATCTTGGTCCGCACCATGCACAAGAGTTGAATGGATATCTGTATCTCCTATCACGCGGGTCGAGTATTTCGTTTAGACAATACTTACACATAGCAAAATCTGGCGGTATTTGAGAAAGCATCGTCTTCTTCGTCGAACTCTTAAGTATCTTAAAGCCCTCATATCCTCTGGGTTCTTCTACACTAACTTCAACTTTCTCTATTATTGCTGGAGGCGGTTTTTCCTTGTAGAGTAATTTTTTGAATTCCTCCAATTGTCTTTGATCTCCTTCGATAAATACTTCTACTTCACTTCCTCCTAGGTTTAAACAATAACCTCTAACATTTGTTTTCAATGCTATCCTATGAATAAAGGGACGAAAACCCACTCCTTGTACAAGTCCTGCAATTCTTATTCTCAGCGCATTCCTCGTCAAAGTTTTTGTACTCCCCTAGGCAACTGAATATTATCAGCGTTAAAGTAATTTATGTCTAAATAACTATAACCCCGGTAGCTGAGTATAAGGTGTAGAGGACTAAAACCTTGTGTCTAGGAGTTCCAGGAATAGTAGTTGAAATAAAAAGAGATGAAAAAGAAGCAATAGTAGACTTTGGTGGTATTAGAAAGGAGGTTGATGCATTTCTAGTTGAGGACCTCAAACCCGGCGACTATGTAATAGTTCACGCTGGTGCAATAATAGCCAAGATAAGCGAACAAGAATATAAGGAGATAAAAGAGGCTTTTGACGAACTAGCAAGAGCATTACAGGAAATAGAAGCATAGATTATCTAAGGTGTCTTAGCCTATGATGGCAGACAAGATTACATTAGCCCACGGTGCAGGCGGCTACGAGACATCCAAGATAATAGAGGAATTGATCACCAAGGTGTTTAGGAAAAAGAAGATATGGGGTGGAATAGGATTAGAGGAACTAGACGATGCCGCCACCATACCCATAGGCAAAGATAGGAGTATCGCCGTTACCGTGGACTCGTATACGGTTAAACCATTATTCTTTCCCGGAGGAAATATTGGAAAACTCGCAGCAACGGGAACTATAAACGATTTAGCCGTAATAGGAGCTGAGCCCATAGCATTTATGGATTCCATAGTTGTAGAAGAAGGATTCCCTATAGACGATTTAAGAAAGATAATAGAATCTTATGAGAAAGTTTTGAGGGAGTACGATATAGCACTAATAGGCGGAGACTTCAAAGTAATGCCCAAGAACCAAGTAGACGGCATAGTTATCTCTAGTACCGGTATAGGATTACTTGAGGGCAACCCGCTATTAGACAGTAATGCAGAGCCAGGAAACCACATAGTAGTAACCGGGCCCATAGGAGATCATGGAGCAGCTATTATTGCAGCACAACTTGGGATAAACGATATTGAGGTAAAAAGTGATTGCAAACCCATATTACCTGCAATAAGAGAGGCAAAAAGAGTCGGAGGTTTAAAAGTAGCTAAGGATCCAACAAGAGGAGGTTTATCAATGGCATTGAACGAGATAGCCGCTAAGTCTAATGTAAACATTACTGTATACGAGGAAAAAATCCCAGTAAGAGAGGAAACTAGAGCATTAGCAGAAATGACGGGCATCGATGTCTACTCACTTGCATCGGAGGGTCAAGCAATAATAATAGTAGATGAAGAATATAGTAGCGAGCTAGTTAAAACACTTAGAGTCAATGGGTTCCCTGAAGCCGAAATTATAGGAAGAGTAGTTGAGAAGTCCCGCGAACCAAGAGTGTTTCTGAAAACAGTTGTTGGTGGCACAAGATTATTGGAGGTTCCACGCGGTGAACTTGTCCCAAGAATATGTTAAGCGTAGGAAGAAGCTTTTAGAAATACTGAGCAAGTATCGTGATCCAGAGCTTGCCAAGAAGATAGTTGAGAAAATACACGGGGTAGCTGAGAGGATCAGTGAGAAGAGAATACTAATTATGAGCTTCTGTGGAACCCATGAACACACCGTAACATATTATGGTATAAGGAGCTTGATGCCAAGTAAAATAGACCTCGTAGCTGGTCCCGGATGCCCCGTTTGTGTTACACCCGCTAGAATAATTGATACTTCGATAAAATTAGCTCTTGAAGAAGACGTAATCATACTAACCTATGGAGATATGTATAAGGTTCCAGGTTCCAAGCTGAGTCTTGCCCAAGCAAAGGGTTTGGGGGCAAGAGTAGAGGTAGTGTACGGGTTTAATGACGCTGTAAAGAAGGCTAGAGAAAGAGCTAGAGAAGACCATGTTTTCATTGGAGTAGGCTTTGAAACCACAATGCCGACGGTAGCATCATATATTTACTCTAATCGAATGCCAGATAACTTGTACGTATTACCAGCCTATAGGCTAACACCCCCTATAACTAAGTATATGTTAAAGCTAAAGGAAATATCAATTAATGGAATTATACTTCCAGGACACGTCTCGACAATTATAGGAGTAGAGTCATGGCTCTTCTTAGAGGGTATTGTACCCTCGGTTATAGCTGGCTTCGAACCCATAGATGTTCTCATGGCTATACTCATGATACTCCGTCAAATAGCGAGAGGTGAGGCGAGAGTTGAGAACGAGTACCATAGGGTAGTAAGGTTTAAGGGTAATGAGAAGGCTAGAAAGATTATCAGTGAAGTATTTGATATAGTTGATGCTGACTGGAGGGGTATAGGAGTAGTACCCGAAAGCGGGGCAGTGTTTAAGGAAAAATACTCGAAGTATAATGCATTAGAGAGATATGATGTCAAGGTTGATAACGCTGTAGATATACGGCCGGGATGCCGTTGTACCGATGTAGTCCTCGGTCTAGCAAAGCCCACCGATTGCCCACTATTCCTAAAAGCATGTAGACCTGAGCGACCATATGGACCATGCATGGTTTCAAGTGAGGGAACTTGTCATATATGGGCAAAATATGGAGGATACATAGCTAGCGAAAAAGAAGGATGAAAAATTGAGAAAGTCTTCTTCAGCCCTGCTGTTCTACTCAACCAAGCAGACCAAGTATAGTGTAAACGCACTAGTAGCAGCGTTAGAGAAAGATGACTTATCACCAATAGATGTATATGTAGTTGATTCCCCATTCAAAACACCGCTGCTAGAAACTATTTCAATGCTCAAGAGACTTTACCGTAGAGTCATAGTGGGTATAACTGTCCTATCTACACAGCTACCTCACGTAGAGAGCCTCATCGGGCTCCTAAAACGTTACCACAGAGATGTAGTCCTAATCGGGGGTGGACCTCATCCAACAGGAGACCCCGTTGGAAGCCTACTTAAGTTAGGATTCAATTATATAGCTTATGGGGAAGCTGAGGAGACTATACGGGAACTCGCAGAAGCAGTAGAAAAAAATAAACCATTGGAAGACGTCTGCGGTATCGCATATTATGATGAACACATAGATAAGGTGGTAGTAAATAGAAGGATAAGGAGAGTAAGCTTAGATGAATACCCGCCATTCCCCTATTGGCGAAATAGGTTTAATCCAATTGAGATAATGCGGGGCTGTCCTTGGGCTTGCAAATATTGTCAAGTATCTTTTATGTTTAAGGCTAAACCCATCTACCGGTCAATTGACACCGTCCTCTATTACTCAAATATATTGTTGAAACAAGGTATGCGTGATTTAAGATTCATAGCCCCCAACTCTTTTGCATACTTAAGTAGGGATGGCCGCAAACCAGATGCTAGCCTACTTGAAGAGTTCCTCTCATCACTCTACAAGTTAACAAGAAAATATGATGGCCGGATATTTTTCGGGACCTTTCCAAGTGAGGTTAGACCAGATTCTGTTGACTACGAGCTAGCTAGAATGGTTAGAAGATACGTTTCAAATAAGTCAATCATTATTGGGGCACAAAGTGGCAGTGATAGATTGCTTAAAATAATTAATAGAGGACACAGTGTTGACGATATAATTATTGCTACAGAAGCATTAGCGAAGGCTGGGTTCAGAGTAGACATCGATTTCATATTTGGATTACCAGGTGAGACTAGAGAGGACTTAGAGGAAACAATCAAGGTAATAGAAAAGCTCGCTGCCATGGGTGCTAGAATACACGCACATACTTTCATGCCGTTACCGGGTACACCCTTTGCTGAAGCACCTCCTGGGAGAATAAATCCATGGCTGAGAAGGAGGCTTTTCAAGCTTCTCGGTAAGGGATTAGTATATGGTGATTGGCTTCAGCAAGAGAGAGAAGCTGAGATGATACATCGTTATAGGGTTATGGGTGTTATTTTTACTGGTAGAAAGCTAGTTAATAGAATTAGGATACGTTATTGTTAGAACCCTACGATAACTATATTTGTTCTATAGAGTAGAGAGTAATACTGAGGATACAGGTGATTGAATAGTGCCCTATAGATCTGAGATATCGTTTCTAGGAAAATTCACGTGGGATGCTATAAGGGATCCGGTGTACGATTACATAGACTATAACAAGGAGATAGAAGTAAAAATAATTGATTCAGAGCCTCTCCAGAGGCTTCGAAGAATAAAACAATTGCAACTGTCTTACCTCGTCTACCCTGGTGCAGAGCACTCACGATTCCAGCACAGCTTGGGTGTAATGCATCTCGCCGGAATCTTCTCAACACATATAGTATCACTTGTCTTAAAATACCATGAAAAATCCTTAGAGGACTACGAGCCCGATACTCTTGTAGAAGCTGTTAGAATTGCAGGTCTATTGCACGACGTAGGACACGGGCCTTTTAGCCATGCTTTTGAGGAGACTATTCTATCAAATAATGAGCTTAAGGCAAAAGGCTTAGGCGACCATGAGAGACTTGGACTACTACTGGTAGAATATACTAGTATATCGAAGACTCTGAAGAAAGCTGAGGAATATGGATTACCACACCTATACGATGTTGTAAAAAAGATACTAGATATGAGGGAACCCCGAGAACCCATACTTAGACTTGTACGCAAAATCGTAAAGGCATGGATTTATCCTGCCGATATAATGGATTTCCTATTACGCGACAGCTATTATACTGGTACACGCGAGTATGGTTCAATAGATTATCAGAGGCTAATTAGGAATAGCTACCCCATAGGAAGTAGTGGATCAATCGAAAACATCGCATTAGACTCAAAATCTCTCGGTGCTCTAAGAAGTTATCTTAACAATCGTACACAAATGTACGAAAATGTCTACTTCCACCCGGTTTCGCGGGCATTTAATAAGCTCTTGGGAATAGTGCTTCGAGGAGCAGATGAGTATATCGGGTTAACCGAAGCAGTTGAAAAACTCGGTGAAGGAGACCCCCAAGCCTATATAAGGTTAACAGACGAGTATGTTGTGTCAAAACTAGTAGATCTAATAGATAAACCCGATATACCAGGTGAGCTCAAAGCGAATATTAGCAATCTCGTCTATAGGCGGAATCCATGGAAACGTATTGGGAGCGATCATAAAATCCCATTGATAGCAATGAGTGGAAGAATAGATCCAGCCATAATTGCTTTCCGATACATGAGCAAATGGGTTAAAGACTTAGAAGAACATGTTAAAGATAAAATAAAGGCAAAGTTTAACGGACGAGTTGAACCAGAAGATATATGGGTTGATAGCAACACATTACATCCAGCCCCGTTATCTAGCCTTGTCGAACCACATCTATTCTATATAGCGTATGTTAGAGGAGGAGAACTCGTAGAGGCTAAGCCATTCAATATCATATTCTTCATGGTAAACGAGGGCATAGTACCAAAGGTAATAGTTAGAGCATACGCCAAGCGGGAGACCGTGAAGGACAAAGAGCTATATAGAGATCTAAGCATAGTAATTGATAACGCTATAGACGAGTTCTTCAATATATCTACGCTAGCTGGAGGAATAACTCTTTAATGCCATAATGGTTTTCTTAGCATATTCTAATGCTAGCCTACGCCACAGGCTTGGACCATTCTTTAATAGAGCCTCCGGAATCTCCTCTTTGGAGGCTCTAGCCTTCCCCAGTGGAGTAGTTACTACTCCTTTCTCAGTGTTACGTAGTAGACCATAGAATACTAGTCTAGCTATATCAACTTCAAGTAAGGGGCTCATAACACCAATATTGTTTACTGGTATCCAGTCTCTATAATCTATCCTAGTATATCCTTCAATGTTTAACACAAACACTAGGTTTGATAAATCAATTATCGTTACGGGTTCGACATTAACTATTATTCCTAGAATCTTCTTAAGCCTAGGATACACTGGAAGCCGCCTCACACTACCCGTAATGCTTTATATTAGGTAGGCTATATCTACACGGCTCCAGAGTAATATCCTCCAAGAACAGTAATATTTCGAGAATACCCCAGTACTACACATAGGGAGGAGAACATTATCTTGTATACTGAAGGCACTATTAGAGAGAGGATAATAAAGGTATTAATGGAGACTAGAGAACCCTTAGACGCCTATACTATAGCACTAGAAGTGGGATTAGACCCCAATACTAGTGAAAAAGAGGTTTACGAACATTTAACACACATTGCAAAAACTATTAGGAGGCAGAGTAAGGGCAAACTCCTACTTTATATGATTCCCCCCCAGTGCCGTAATTGCGGTTACATCTTCAAAGACTTACGTAAACCCCGTAAACCAAGCCGTTGTCCTCGATGCAAGAGCCAGCGCATTACACCTCCATTATTTAAGATTATGGAGGCTTAGCTTGACTTAACAGTCTCAGAATCTCTTTTCTAAACAATTCATCGCTTTCGTATAGTTTAGTGTATATCTTGCCTAGAATACCATTTAAGAAAACAATCCTATCCTCCCCCATAGATACCGTGAGCCTTATACTTCTAATACCATTGTCTACAACGTTGTAATTGCCTCTCAACACCTCCTTACCTAGAACTCTATCAAGAAGCATTGCAGAAGCTGTGAGTTCGCCTACAGTTCTCTCGTAGCGATCTAGTTTATCTCTCATCAAGGGAGAAAATCTTACTGGAACTATTAGATTAGACACATTATACCAGTACATTCGTTTAAATATTTTCAGACTATCACTCCTCAAGTCACGATAAATATCAACAATGTAACTAACAATACCCTCACAGTTCTCACTAGCATCAAGTACAATGTCCTCAGATTTCCTTTTTTCAATAACGTAGTTTGCTATAACCTTGCAAGGATAGACGAGTAATGAGACGTTTATAGGCATAACTTTTCGCACAAAATATGAGTCAATGCAGATTCTTCGGGTCTTGCCCCGAGCTTCAACAATACACTCCGTGTATGGCAAAATAATGCTTCTTTTAACCTCCATAATTATTTCGACCAGTAGAGTGTCCGTTTTCCACAAAATTAAATTTATTAATACCTCCTTGTATATGACTATAAAAGGGTTAACAGTATGACTAGGAAGGGTTTATCCAAAACAGCTGGAATAGTAATAGCCGTAATCATCATAATAATTATAGCAATAGCAGCATACTATGCTACCCAAAAGCCTACAACAACTACAACAACACCAACAGTTAGTAGTCCTTCACCTACATCGACACCAACAACTACTTCAACACCAAGCCCAACAACAACCACTCAAACAACAACTAGCCCCACAACTACAACAACCAGCCCCTCACCTTCACCAACAACAACTAGTTCCACGCCAACGACAACACCTAAGCCCGAGAAAGCATTCCACAAGAGAATGATCTATATTATAAACAATGACCCGGTACCAAGAATAAACATGCTGCAATCGGGTACTGCTGATGCTGCTGCAATACCATTAGAAAACATACCAGATGTTGAAGGATATACTATGGGCAACTACAAGATTGTAGTAGAGAAAGGATTACTAGAGCCCTCAATCGTTTATGTTGTATTAAACTGTAACAAGGCCCCATTTAATAACACATTAGTGAGACAAGCATTAGCCTATGCAGTACCATACGAGGTAATAATACAAACAGTTTATGAGGGCTACCTAAAACCATTACATGGAATCATACCATATGGATTCCTAGGATACACAACGTACAATATAATAAACTATACTGCAATACCCTATGAGGAGAGACTGAACAAGGCCAAGGAACTATTACAGAAAGCCGGAATAGATCCAACTCAGTACACCTTTGAGATATGGTATAATGCTGGTAACACCCAGAGAGAAAAAATAGCAACGCTACTATCAGAAAGCTGGGGTAGACTCGGATTCAAGACATCAACTAGATCACTAGAATGGCCAGTATATCTAAGCAAAGTTGAGAACGGAGAATTCGACGTATACATTATCGGGTGGGCACCAGACTACTTAGACCCAGATAACTATGTTGGACCACTATTCTATGGAGGAACAAAGTTCAAGGAGGTAAACGTTGTTGAAGTACAATCACCGGGCGATGTAGGAAAGTATGTTAAGAATGCCGTAGTATTTGACACCGAGAAATACTATGTAGTAGTAGGCGAGAAGGGAACTGGCGCAAGTGTGTCAGTAAGCGGTAAACCATTCATAGTTGTATCATACATAGTAGATGAGGACAAAACAAAGCCTATAGAAAACTCAACAGGCTTCGTTGATATAGATCCAGCATTCTATAGAAACACTACTGTAGATGCATTAGCGATTGCTGGAAGAAGAGAGGCTAACCCGGAGATAAGAGAAGCAATATACAACGCATTATTCCAGGCATCAAATAGAGAAGTCCCCATAATACTATTAGGGCAATATGTACTAGTAAGACCATATTGGAACTGGCTACACGGCAGATACTATCACCCAACACTAGCAGAAAGATACGATCTACTATGGGAGGATCCAGGCGCTCCAACAGTAAACACTGGTATCAAAGACTACGTAAACGATCCAAACACCTATGTTGTAGCAACAATAGGCTGGCCAGACACCTTCGATCCAGCATTCAACTACGAGACCTTTGGATGGGCTATATTCCACAACATAGGTGATACACTAGTAACCTATTGGAAGGAGGAGACAAAAGAAGTCTCACCAGACCTAGCAGTCGCATGGGTACATAACAAGGACTCAACAGAATGGTATTTCGTTATAAGAGGAGGAGTAAAAGCCTACGACCCATGGCACAACAAGGTCTACAACATAACTGCGCTAGACATGCTATTCACTATATGGAGGGTAGCTAGACTAGAAGGAGATCCCTCATGGATGGTCACGGAGTTCATAGACACCAATAACTCCAAAGTCTATACCGAAGAAGAGTTCGACCAAATATTAAAGAATAACGAACTAATAGCAGAATACAAGGGACAGTCAAAAGTAGTTAAATCATTAGACGAGCTACTAGACTTCTTCGGCTACAAGGGCAAGACAGCAGGAGTACTGTACATCAAACTATACTATCCATACGGACCAATACTAAGCATATTAGCTGATCCATTCTTAATGGTTATACCAGCACAATACCTATTCGACAATGTAGATCAGTTGAAGGGTAAATACGAGGAAGCCATGAATGCTGCAGAATGGGGTAAGAATCCATCAGCATGGGCAAAGTACATCGGTAAGGGTGAGCAAGAACCAACACACCAATATCTACACAAATTCCCAGTAGGCACCGGGCCATACTATGTCAAGGAATACGTTGAGGGAAGCCACATAGTATTAGAATACAACCCATACTACTGGAATACAACTCTATGGGAGAACCTCTACGGATTCAAACCTTAAAACCATAAAATCTTTTTTACCCCTTCAATACACTAGGTTAAAAACTTATAACACTCATCTTAGAACCTCATCTAAACCGAGCTCCGGTGTAGGCTGTGGCAGAGCTAAAGAGGTTCCTTATAAGGAGGCTTGTCACGTTTATTCCAACACTCATAGGTGTTACTCTTCTTGTATTCATTATAGCTAACTTAATCCCAGCAGACCCGGCTAGAGCCTGGGCTGGTGGAGAAAAAGCTAGTCCCGAAGTGATTGAAAGGATTAGAGAGGAGTATCATTTAAATGATCCATGGTATGTACAATATGTTTTCCTAATGAAAAAATTGTTTACCAACGATATAGTTAGTCCTAGAACTCATAACAAGATATGGGATGACCTTATCTTCGGTACTAGTCAAGGCGTTGCAGGTGCTGGTACAAAGTACGGTAGATTCTTCATAACACTGCAACTAACTCTCTTTGCTTTCTTGTATATAGTCTTCATAGGTATACCTTTAGGAATACTCTCGGCTCTAAAGAAGGATTCTCTATTGGACAGTACTGTGAGAACTCTTGCACTCGTAGGTGTTTCGACACCAGTATTCTGGTTAGGATACTTGTTAATCTATATATTCTTTGTAAGATTCCGTGTAATAGAGCTAGCAGGGTTCCCCGAGCCTACACAACGTATAACTGGCATCATGGTAATAGATGCACTCCTACTTGGAGAAAACGATATAGCTATACAAATAATTAATAGACTCGCACTACCTGCATTTGTACTTGGCTTCATTGGAATAGGGGTTATAGCTAGAATTACACGAAACTCTTTCCTAGAAACATGGAATGCCGACTATATAGAATTCGGTAAAGCCCGAGGACTACGGAAGTCTAGGCTGATGAGACATGCATTAAAGAATGCTTTGGTTCCTATAGTAACCGTTCTAGGCTTACAGTTTGGAGGACTTTTAGGTGGGGCACCAATCACTGAAACCGTTTTCGGCATACCGGGTATGGGACGCTACATGGTGGAAGCCATCCGTAATTTCGATTACCCCGCCTTAATAGGTGGTGTACTATTATTCGCTTTAATATACATGCTAGCTAACTTGATCGTCGATATAGCATATGCCTTCATAGATCCAAGAGTAAGATACTAGGAGGATTAACTATGAGTGCAGAAGAAGTCTACGAGAAGAAACTATTGGATCATTTAAGCGACTTCTTCATAAAAGCAGTAGTTAGGATTATGGACTCGATAAAACCTGGATGGAGTATTAGAAACAAGTCAAGAATAGATGAATGGAGGCTAATGCTCTACGCGTTAAATAGATCGCCTACTGGTATAGTTGGCTTAATACTTGTAGCATCATTTATAATAATAGGTATTTTTGGCCCCCTTGTCGCTCCCTATAGCTATAGTGATCTACTAGTATTCAAGAACAGTCACTATAGGTTCATACCTCCTGGAGGAACAGGGCCTGGCGGAGAAGTCTTCTTACTTGGAACCGATGATTATGGAAGAGATATGTTGTCTCTAATATTATATGGTGCTAGGACTTCCCTAGTCGTTGCACTACTTGTAATGATCTTTGGCGCCCCCATAGGAATAATATTGGGACTCATATCAGGGTACTATGGCGGTAAAATAGATGAACTAATTATGAGGATCACTGATATATTCTTAGCGTTCCCAGGACTAATACTTGCCATAGCTTTCGCCGCCACGTTACCCGATAGGGTAAGAGGGCTTTTAGAAGCTAATCCATGGCTACAGAATATCATGTTATCATTGTTCGCGTTGGATCCAGCTGATGCCCCTAGGCTCGCTAACTTGTTATCGGTTATTGTTGCAATAGTTATAGTATGGTGGCCTGGCTATACGAGAATAGTTAGAGGTAGCACTCTTTCAGCCAGAGAAAACGTTTATGTTGAAGCAGCTCGAGCTATGGGTATGAGTTCCTGGGGAATAATGTTTAAGCATATCTTCCCCAATATACTAGCACCAATACTCGTAATACTCACACTCGATGTTGGCTCAGTAATACTAGTTGAAGCTGGCTTAAGCTATCTAGGCATAGGTGCTCAGCCACCAATCGCGGATTGGGGACGAATAGTCTACGATGGCTCTAGATGGCTTATAAGGGGATACTGGTGGCTCAGCCTCCTTCCAGGCGTTTTCATACTGCTAACAGTATTGGGATTCAACTTACTAGGCGACGCCTTAAGAGACGTATTAGATCCCAAGGCTAGGAGGAGTATTGAGTTTAAGTTAAAGAAAAAGAAGAGGTAGATAGCAGTGGAGATGTGTAAGCCTATACTCGAAGTAAGAGATCTATACGTTAACTTCTATACTTATGCAGGTATAGTTAAAGCGATAGACGGTGTAAGCTTTACGGTATGTGAGGGAGAAACGTTCTGCCTTGTAGGTGAGACTGGATGCGGTAAAACTGTTACTTCACGAGCAATAACTAGATTAGTACCAGAGCCCGGTAGGATAGAGAAAGGCGAAGTAATCTACTATACACCTTACGGTAAGATAAACTTACTAGAACTCCCCGAGGAAAAACTTAGAGAAATTAGAGGAAAAGAAATAGCATACATATTCCAGGACCCTGCTGCAGCCCTAGACCCTTTATACACTATTGGTTATCAGATAGCCGAGACCATGGTTGAACATAAAACAGTATCCAAGTGGAAGGAAGCATTCATAAAAGCCGTAGAAGTGCTCAGGAGCGTACTCATGCCTGATCCGGAGAAGAGAGTAAAAGCTTATCCACATGAACTTAGCGGCGGTATGAAACAGCGTAGCGTGATAGGTATAGGGTTAAGTAATCAGCCACGTATAATTATTGCAGACGAACCCACATCATATCTCGACGTAACTATACAAGCTCAGATAATGGACTTGTTACGTAAGCTTAAGAAGGAAAGGAAGCTAACAATTATCCTCATAACACACAATATGGGCCTCGTGGCAGAAATGTGCGATAGAGTAGCCGTAATGTATGCTGGAAACATTGTAGAACTGGGGACGGTAGAACAAGTATTTAAGAACCCATTACATCCCTATACTAAGGGCCTCCTAAGAGCAGTACCCAATCCCCTAACAAAGATAGAAAAACTTGAAGCGATTCCTGGCACAGTACCCAACCTAATATATCCTCCACCAGGGTGCAGGTTCCATCCAAGATGTAGTTATACCATGGATATCTGTAAACGTGAGAAGCCTAGATTAGTAGAAGTAGAGCCAGGACACCACGTTGCATGTTGGCTTTATTCGAGGTGACATATGGTGAGTGAAACACTTGTACGAGTAGAGAATCTGAAGAAGTATTTCCCTATAAAGGGCCTGTTATTCACAAAGGCTTATGTGAGAGCTGTCGATGGTATAAGTTTTGAGATACGTAAAGGTGAAACCCTAGGCTTAGTTGGAGAGAGTGGTTGTGGTAAGACAACAACTGGCAGATTATTGCTCAGATTAATAGAGCCTACAAGCGGCAAGATAATCTTCGAGAACAGAGACATATCAAAGCTGAAGGGTAAGGCGCTAAAGGAGTTTAGGAGAGAAGCACAAATGGTGTTTCAGGATCCTTATACTAGCCTGGATCCCCGTATGACTGTCTTTGATATAATAATGGAGCCTCTCAGAATACATCATATAAAGGTGCCTGATCCGGAAAAATTCGTTATAGATCTATTATATAAGGTCGGATTAAATGAAACACACATCTATAGATATCCTCATGAGTTTTCTGGAGGGCAGAGGCAGAGGATAGCCATAGCGCGTGTTCTAGCATTAAGGCCTAAATTCATTGTACTAGATGAACCTACTTCTGCTCTAGACGTATCGGTGCAGGCCCAGATATTAAACCTATTAAAAGAATTACAAAAAGAATACAATCTAACCTACCTATTCATTAGCCACGACCTAGGAGTAGTCAAGTATATGAGTGATAGAGTTGCCGTAATGTATCTTGGAAAAATAGTTGAACTAGCACCAGCCGAAGAACTATTTGAAAAACCATTACACCCGTATACTCAAATGCTCTTAGCAGCACTTCCAATACCAGATCCCGAATACCATAAGAAGAAGCCGAGGACAAAGATTCTAGGAGAGCCTGGGAGCCCTATTAACCCTCCACCAGGGTGCAGGTTCCATCCAAGATGTCCTATAGTAAAGGATAAGTGTAGGAGAGAGGAACCTCCACTCGTTGAGGTTGAGCGGGATCACTGGGTTGCTTGCTGGCATTATGGTTGATGTATTATTTTTGATATAAAGAATCCTTCTGTTCTATGGATATGGGGGAAAAACCTTCTCACTTTAGCAGCTATACTGTATGTGCTGTATCCAGGATGCCCTTTTCGTAGAGGTTCTTCTAGTATTATATTTGGCTTGTTCTTTACTATTTTCTCTATGATCTCTTCTCCTTCCCATGGGATTAGAGAACATGTAGCATAGATCGTTTCTTCTGCTTCTTCAACCACGGTGTTGAGGAGCCCGTATTGAATTTTAGGGAATCTTTTTATCCATGAGATATCGTCTAAGTGAAGTTTTACTGCTGGATCTCTGGGAATGGTTCCACTTGAACTACATGGTGCGTCTAGTAGGGCTTTGTCTACTCTACTACGGGTTATCCTATGTATTGAGTCCGCTAACAGTATTTCTACTCTGTTCATGTCCACACCGTAATGTCTGAGTAATTTTACCATACTGTTCAATCTATTCCTCGATATATCTATGAGGATGAGGTCAGCTTTATTATCGGTTAACTGCATTATCAAACTAGCCTTAATCCCAGGAGCTGCGCATGCATCAAGGAATTTCTCGTTAGGTTTAGGTTTTAGTGCTTCTACAACCATAGCACTTGCTTTATCCTGTGTTATTATATAGCCTTGTTTTAATAGTTCTAGCTGATATAAGGGTTTCTTATAGTCTATTACTTTAAGCATATACCATAAATCTTCATCAACTTCGAAAACCACATCTTCAGCCTCTAATAGTTTAAGCGCCTTATCGTAGTCTATCTTCAACGTATTTATCCTTATCCAATAGTATTCTTTGTTCATAGCATCTAAGAGCTTAGACGCCTCGATATAACCAATGCGTTCGACTATTAGTTTGGTGAACCATAGGGGATAGGATTTCTCAATGGCTAGTTTCTCTATTCTATCCTCTACACTAGCAATAATCTCATCGAAGACTATGTGTTTCGGAAGAGATTTAACATACTTTCTTCTGACTCTATTATATTCTTTTAAGTCTTCAAGATATTTTTCTCCAAAGAAGCTTAACCACAACATTACTAGTCTTCTATAACCCTTATTGGCTCCATATATTTTTCTTTCAAGAAATCTTAGCTTGTAGTAATCTAACGTAATCCTCCATGATACCTCATAGAATCTTCTAAGACTATAACCCTTCAATTTATCCTTCATATCCCTAACAACATATTGAAACGCCTTATCAAATGATAACTTATGCTTGTGCGCATAGTATAGTAGCCTTGACGCAAATGCTACCAAATGCTTGAGATACTTTGACACGTTATCTACCTTGTCATCAGAGGAGATACCTACTATTGGGGATAATGATTATTTTTATAACATAAAAGTTTTAATTGTCTCCCTTCTTTCCGAAACACGGAAAATATTCGTTGATGCTACTTGGATGAATTCAACACGCTATGGCTACTCCAGTATTATTCCAATAACCTCTTGGTGTTAGGAGATTGATTGGAGTAGACATATATGTTGTATTAGGGCTTCTAGCCGCGTTATATATAGCGTGGAACCTCGGTGCAAATGATGCGGCAAATCCAACGAATATGGCTGTGGGTTCTGGAGCTATTACACTTAAGAAAGCAATACTGTTGTTCGCGGTCTTTGCAGCTATAGGCGCTATTGCACAAGGATACATGGTTATGAAGACTATTGGTAAGGGTGTTGTACCCGATATAGATGCCGTTGGAGCTCTCTCGGCTAGTGTTGCTGCTGGTCTATGGGTAACTCTTTCGACATGGAAGGGATTGCCTGTCTCTACTACGCATAGCAGTGTTGGTGCAGTATTGGGAATAGGTTTTGCATACATGGTATTAAAGCATCAGCAAACCCCAATTAACTGGGATGTTGTAGGGAAAGTAGTGTTAAGCTGGATTACTTCTCCTCTATTAGCAATAGTCTTAAGCATTGGTTTATACATGTTGTTTTCAAAAATAGCTCTAAGCCTATATAGTAAAGGCTACAACGTCGACAAAATCTTCAAGTACTTATTGCTTGCTAGCCTAGCATTCTCGGCATATGCCTATGGTACAAACGATGTTGGTAACGCAACGGGGGTATACGTAACGGTTATATCAAAATTGTACGGACTCCCCGATATGAATACTATGTTCTTCTTAGCCTTACTTGGTTCAGCGGGTATAGCTTTAGGAGCTTTTACCTGGGGTTATAGGGTTATAAGAACGGTGGGCTTCGAGATAACGAGACTAGACTATGTAACGGGTAGTGCTGCGGGTTTATCTAATGCCCTCATAGTT
Organism: Desulfurococcales archaeon; assembly: GCA_027030065.1. GTDB lineage: Archaea > Thermoproteota > Thermoprotei_A > Sulfolobales > WANQ01 > JALWGO01. The sequence goes on from JALVFK010000269.1 coordinate 43,274, forward strand.
TGGGTCTTTAGTACAGTCCCTAAGATATTGTTTGGCTATGGTATGCCGATATCAACAACCCATGCAAGCGTTTCCTCAATCATAGGTGTTGGCATTGCTAAGGAAAGGAGCTTAAAGGCTATTAACTGGAAGACTGTTGGAGTTATAATAATCTCATGGTTACTCACAGTACCTATAGCTGCATCAATTAGTTTTATAATATACTTTATACTAACCATTATATGAGGCCCAGAGTATGGTTGCAACTTGGGGCTGGATTGCCCGTACACGGCAAAGAGAAATAATAGAAATGTACAATAGACATATAGATAAGATTATTGAAACAGTTGAACATACACTTAGAATGATAGAATACTATAAGATTAGAGACCTAGAGAACGCAAGGAAGGAATACGAGATCGTTTTTGAAAGAGAGAAAGAAGCTGATGATATTAAGAGACAAATAATAGCCGAGCTATCAAAGGAACTCTTCCATCCAATAGATAGAGAAGAACTATTGAGAATGATTCTCACAACTGATGATATAGCAGCCTATGCTAAAGCAATGACTCGTAGACTGTTGCTAATAATAGAGGAGGAACTCGATGAGGGAATAGTTGAAGACTTAATGAGGATGGCAGCACGCATACTAGATGCAACGAAGCTAATTAAGGAGGCTGCTAGAAAACTAATAGAGAGCCCCAAGGAGGCATTAAAAATAGCTGACCGTATAGAGAGGTTGGAGGAGGAAGTTGATGAGATAAGAATGGAGGCATTGGAGAAAGTTATGGTGTTTTGTGATAAGTCCAAGAACTCGCTATGTATTATCTCTAAGGATCTAGTAGATTCTCTAGAAAACGCTAGTGATAGATGTGAAGATACCGCTGATGTAATACGTAGTATAGCGTTACTAAGATAACGCTTCAAGCGTCTTTTCCGATAATTTATTTTTGCCTGGCAAGTATAGTTTAATGGTGATTCTATGAGATACCTAGCATTGTATAAGAGTAGTAGTGGCTACTTTGAGATAGAATTAGAAGGTGAAAATGACCTGAAAATAATTGATATTACACGTGCTGGTCGATTGCCAGGTAGAGCTCAAAGCCTTGAGGATCAGGCTTGGGAGATTGCATGGAGAAGCCCTCTTTACTGGGAATATGTTGTCAACATGCTACACTACGTCATAGTACCCTCAAAGGGCTGGCAGGTAAACCAGGAATTTCCCGCCTGGATACCCCATTATATTGCGATAATAGGTGCGAGAGCACTAAAAGATGCAGTACTCAATCTCTACGAATACAATAGCTTACTAGAAGAGGATAAGAGGGATGAAGCACGTAGTAGGTGGAGAAACGCCATATTATTTCTAGGATTATCTGAGCAAGTATACTGGCGGCTAACATTAGAATTAATCCCAGGGCTCTCAGGCTTCCTTAGGCGATTTAGAGAACACCTACAAGATATGATGGCGACTAGAAAAGTATCAGAGAAAATCCTAGAACCTCTTGTAGTGTTTGCTGAAGAGTTCCCATCAACTGATGGTGGTGACGCACCAATAACAAGGGTCGGATGGAGTAATAAGTGGCTTGATCTAGTAGAGCAAGCCTATGATCATCTCGGATTTAAGCATGTTTACGTTCACTTCGACTACGAGGACTATGAGAAAAAATCTAGGGAGATAGCGAAAAAGAAGCCATACATAGAGTTTGAGGGCAACTTACTGTTCTTTGAACAGTTATCGCCAATATTTCTTGAAGAGACTGGTTAGGGTAGGGAGGGTTTTAGAGCTCTAACTATTTTTATTAAATGTTCTTCTTCATCTATCATACCGTAGGTCAACACTATTATATCACCATAACATATTTCATTGCGCTCTATTAGTATACGATAAGTTTCTTTTAATCCGCTCATATAGTCTTCTGCTTCTACTTTAAGTGACTTTACTCCCCATATTATTGATAATTTCCTCAATACTTTATCGTCGTTTGATGTAACATAAAATGGTATATTGGGTCTATATTTTGCTATTCTTAAAGCAGTATTGCCATGCTTAGAGAATACTGCTAGTTTTGCTTCTAGTTCTTCAGATAGCACTACTACGCTATAAGCAAATCTTTCCTTTACGTTTTTCTCATCAAGAGGCTTTGGCCTCGGGTAATTGATTTTACCCGAGTATTTCTCAATGATTTTCTTCAACCATTTAACGGTTTCTAAGGGATATTTTCCGACGGCAGTCTCACCTGTAAGCATTATGGCGTCGGCTCCCTCAATCATTGCGGTTACAACGTCAACTATTTCTGCACGAGATGGTGTTGGAGATTCCACCATTGATCCAAGTATTTGTGTTGCTACTATAACTGGTTTACCTCGTTTAAGGCTCTCACTTATTATTGTTCTCTGAAGCCAGGGTATATCTTCTAATGGAAACTGCATTCCAAGGTCTCCACGAGCTACTAAGACTACGTCTGACTCCTTTATTATGCTCTTAAGGTTTCTAACTCCACTAACCGTTTCTACTTTAGCTATCACTCCTATATCCGTTCTACCATACTCCTCGATAATGCTCCTTAGAGCACGGATATCGTCTCCGCTTCTCACATAACTTAATGCTATGTAATCGAAATCATTTCTAACGGCAAACTCTATGTCTCTGAAATCCTTGCTCGTTATAGCTGGTAGTTCTACCTCTTTTCCACGAATAACTATGGCTTTGTGAGAGGATATCTTTCCCTCTGTTAATACTCTTGCAATAACTCTATCAGCATAGACCTCTTCTACTGCTAAGACTAAGCGGCCGTCATCCATTAACAAACGGTCTCCTTCTTCAACAGTTTCAAAGAATTTTTCTATAGGCAACGGTAGTTTTCGCTCACCCTTACCCGCCTTATCGGCTAATACTATCTCTACAATATCGCCACGCTTTACAGTGAAGGGTTCTTCAACAACACCCAGCCTTACTGAAGGGCCTTGAAGATCTCCTATTAATGCTAAATGTCTTCTAGTCTTTTTCTCAGCCTCCCTAACATTTTTCACAAGACCAAGCCACTCGTCCACGTTTCCATGACTAAAGTTTATACGGAATGCTGCTACACCTTCTCTAGCCATAGCCGTTATGGTTTCCAATGAGGAGGAAGCTGGACCTAGAGTCGCAATAATTTTTACACGTGGGTGAGGCATGGCCTTATTACCTCTTTTCCGTTGTTAGTGTTTTCAACTCAGCTAAAGCCGTTCTAACACTTTCCATAATCTTCTTTATGTCTACAACCATTATCTTTCCTCCCTTACCTATAGTATATGGTACCCAGTCAAGAGAGTGAGAGGCTCCTTTAAGCTTACGTACTCTAAGCCTTCTTAAAGGAATACCCAATTGCTCTAGACTTGGATCAAATCCCATTTCAACAAAGGAGTCGGATACGTATTCTATTGTTGAATATATTTGCTCTAACCCGGGGATACCACTATGCAGTACTATTATCGATATTATGCCATAACGTTTAGATAATGCCTTCAACCCCTTAATGAAGTCTAATACTATACCCGGCTCATTCCTCAATATTATCTCATTAATACTATCAATAACTAATAATTTAACCTCAGAAGCATATGTTTTAACTGCATTATATATAGTGTTTAAAGCCTCTATAAGATTCATAGGATCCACTACAGTATACCCAGCCTCCTCTAGGCCAGGTAGACGGACTGAAAAACCATCAAGTACTAGAACTCTATCCCTAACACTACTAGGCTCAATACCACCAGCTGACTCCAACTCAGCAATTACTTCACCTGGATCCTCGTCAAACGCTATATATACTACCTTCCCACTGCTAGATAAAACATTCAAAACAGCATAACGCACGAAGACACTTTTACCAATACCAGGAGGCCCAGCAAATACAATCATACTACCCCTACGAACACCCTCGACCAGACCATCAAAAACTGGTATACCCAACTTAATGAGACTCAAGCAACCACCACTAAAACTATAATCAATTAAAAATTAAAAAATACCGGAAAACAACACCAACACAAACCACAAAACAATTAACAATATCACTTAAAAACCCTCACCCAATACAATAACACCACGTGTGCCGCCGTAGCTCAGCCCGGTAGAGCGCCGGCCTTGTAAGCCGGTGGCCGCGGGTTCGAATCCCGCCGGCGGCTCCACATATACTATTTACTTATATAATGCATAAAATGTAGTCGTTTGAGACGATAGTCAAGATAATCAAGACTCTAGGCGTGGTCAGGTAACAAGGTTCTCTTTAACAATCTTCTTCGTATGCCTTCAGGAAGTCTTCTCTATCTATTTCTGCTAGTTGGAGTACACCAAGGAGAGTACCAGGCTTCAACTCTGGGTGAAGTGGTACAACAGTCACTATTTTTCTATCACCAGCATACTTGACTAGGACTATGTGACTCCCACGCTGTCTTCTCGCAGTAAACCCGAATTTCTTGATAAGTAGTTCTACAACTTCACGCCCTGACAGCCTTGGGAGCCTTCGCCTCAACTTCTAGCACACCTACAATGCTTTTGTCGAGTTGCTCCAACGTCTCTAACGTCTCGGGAACCTCTTCCATGTACAACTCTAGTGCCTCTCGGAGATTTTCAACAGCCTCCTCAACTGTTTTACCTTGGCTAGTAACCCCTGTAGCAACCTCTCTGGCAACATACATATCCTCCTCACGCCAAACAATGACCCTTATGCGCATCCTAGGAGAACACCCCTTAAGACTATACTGCTTCTAGGATAAAATCCTTGGTGGCTCGTAGATGTTTCAAAAAGCATCAATGAATATCTTCTTAGATATTGCACTACGCATAAGATATTTCAGCTTTCCATTGCTTACTGAAATATTCTTTTCGAGAATCTGGCCTTGTAAGCCGGTGGCCGCGGGTTCGAATCCCGCCGGCGGCTCCACATATACTAATGTCTCTTAAGATCATTGATTAATCATACTTCATGTTGTTTTATTATGTTAACTGTCTATGTGTGTGTT
>JALVFK010000270.1 GCA_027030065.1 Desulfurococcales archaeon
CACCAGAGATGTACTACAAGAGACTTCTTGTAAAACTCCTCTTGTAAGCCGCGTGTTTAAATACTAGTACTACAAGAGAAGTACTAGAAGGAGAGTACACTTGCCGACAATACATTTATCCGTACCGGAAAGCATGTACAGGGAGCTTAAGAGAGAAGCAGAGAAGATGGGAGTACAGGTAACAGATATAGTAAAGATGTTCATAAAGCAAGGACTAAACGAGATTAGAAGAGAAGAGGAACGGAGAAGAGAACGAGAATATGCATCAAATAACCAGTTAGCCGAGGTAATGAAGGCTATTGAAGGCTTACGCAAAGATATAGAAGCGAGGCTAACATATCTTGAAGGCAGACTCTTCCAATTAAACAGTATAGTTGAATACGTTGTAAACAAAATAGAAGAAATAGAAGAAGTTAACGAAGAAGAAGTAGAACCAGACGTAACCACAGAACTAATTATGACAAACCCACCCATACGCTCAAAACATAGGTTAACAACTAGTTAAACTTAAAATCACAAAGTACTAAACTTATAGCGAGTGAACCCCGGTCCCATGCGACAACAGCCCCGAGTCCCGGGGACAAGTGGGCATGGGGCGGGTCACTCCCGGCCTATTCTTGTTCCTTTAGGTTGCTACCAGAATAGTTCTTCTTCACTCCTTAGCTTGTCGTGTATTCTTTCAAGTATCTTAATCATCTCTGGTATTGCTTGCTCAGGAGGTAGCGCGTCCCATTCACTAGCAGAGCCTAGTATTCCAATACATTCGCCTTCAATCCAGAATCTTCGGTGATCTATGAACCTATAGGGTCCTTTGAAAAAGTAGAGAACCCATCCATGAACTCTATGTCTTCGTATTAGTCGGGCACCACTCACTTGAGGTTTCACAATGCCTCCATAAAGCAATGGGGGTCTAAACAATGTTACTGGCAGACGTAAAGGATTCTTCAGTTTATCTAAAATACTGGGTTTTGTGGTACGTATACTCAACGGCTTTACTATGTATACGTACTTGTATATGTCTATTATTATATAAAAACCGTTACAGTATGCTACAGTGTATTTCTTATATGAGTAGTATTGGGGACTACAGAAGCGAAGTGCTTCTAAGAGTACTTTCTCGCGTAGCTCCTCGTCTCGCAATATCATTCTCTAAACCTTCTCCAAGAAACTAATAGATTAGTGTAACTTATTTAGCTAGCGTGGGTTAGATAAAATTCGAGCTAAGGGATAATGTTTATGGTTCTTGTAGAATTAGATGATTCGTCGAGTTATAGTGTAAGGGATCTTAAAAGATATGATGTAGTCTACTTAAGTGGTAGTATGCTTATTGTTAATCCTCTATTTCTCAAAGGCGTAGATGTTAATGAAGATTCCCTAAGACTTGTCAAGATGTTGATAAGACATTATGGTAGAGTATTCTATGCTAGTTATATTGTTAATCGTAATCACTCACTCTACGGGGTGAGACCGGAATATGTTTCAGTGAATCTACTATACGATGAGAACGCGTTATTTGTTAATGCTAAAATTATTATAGCTTCTGGTATTATTCGGTCTCGCTTAGTAGATGACTTATTGAGCCAGCAAATTAGTGTACTAAGACCTTCTGTTAAAGCCCTCATAAACCTAAGGAGTAGGATAATCAATGTTCATGTCTTTGATGGATTAAAACCTCAATATGTTATGGGGATAGAAGTAGAAAAATTCGGGCCATTACTAAATATTGAGAAGACAAGTTTTATTGACATTGCCTATATGCGTTTTAAACCAGATTTATTCTATCTAGAATCCGAGGGTGACTGAGTTCTTGCTCGTTTTTAGACTAGTCTACAAGGATATCAAAGCACTCGGTGAGTCAGAGGTTAAAAGTAAAGATTTACTCTCCTTCTTTGGGTCGCGTAGAGTTTACAAGGTTAAAGACTATAGGTTAGTGTTTAAGGGTTTAATAGTACAAGAATCAAATGGAAGCCTATCTCTATTAGAGCCTGGTTCTACTATGAGACTAGTTGAGAGTCAAAGTTATTGTAGGTGGCATAATGGGCCTTTAAACAGCAAGGATAATCCGTTGGAGAGAAGATATTGTTTGAATCCTAGTAAGTCTTCACTAGGATACTGTTTAAAGCATTTGCGGAGTGATAGAGCATTATACGATAAATGTGTTAGTGGTATGGGGTCTGAAGCACTCAATGCTTGTAAGATTATTGATGAAAAATATCCTGACCTTGAACACGTAGTTTATCTCACAGTCTTGCCTACAGGTAAGGTTAAAGTTGGAGTTACGAGAAAGTTTAGAATACTTGAAAGAATAGCTGAACAACAACATGTTATTGCTACTCAACTAGTAGTTACGAGAAGCGTTGTAGAAGCTAGAAAAATAGAAATGAAGCTGTCAAGTGAAAACGGGATTAGCGATAAAGGCTTGCGTAGTCTTAGTAGAACAAATAGTATTAGTGTGGAGCAAGCATACAATATATTGGAATCGACTATTAATAATATAGTAAGAAACATGGATATCGATATAGGAAATATTGATATTGAAAATATGGATGTATTTAGGATAAAATCGCCAGGCATTCTCTCTAAGGCTGAGGAATTAAAATCAATAGATATGGTTGAAAACAAGGATCTAGTACTAAGAGATTACTGGGGAGGCTTCTTATTCTTCGAAGACGGTAATGGTAGGATAATCGCTGTTAAAACAACAAAAATACTACATAAGAAATCAATTATAATGCTATAGAAGACCACGCTCCATCATTGTCGCTAAATACTTCTTCGGCCTAGATATTAGAGACCTAATCTCCTCCTCAAGATCACTTCTACTCCTCTTAACTCTCGCAACGCCTTCGCTCATAGCTTCTTCTGCTACGGCAAGTGCCTCAACTATATAGGCTTCTTCCTCATCCATTCTCGGTATAATGTATTCCTCGTGTATTCCTTTCTCTTCAGCATATTTTGCTAATGCCTTTGCAGCCGCAATACACATGCCGTCAGTTATCTTTCTAGCCCTCACACTTAATGCTCCACGAAAAACAGCGGGAAATCCGAGACTATTGTTTACCTGATTTGGAAAATCACTTCTACCCGTTGCAACTATTCTTGCACCACCATCCTTAGCATCCCATGGCCAGATTTCTGGCTCAGGGTTTGCAAGACTAAAGACAATAGGATCATTATTCATTAGTTTTATCCACTCCTTCTTTATCAGCCCAGGCTTGGGAGCTGACGCAGCTATAACTACGTCGGCTCCAATCATAGCCTCACGTATGCCTCCCCGTCTACCCTCACTATTAGTTATTTCAGCTATCTCTCTATGCCATTTTAACCACGGATCATCTCTTCTAAGGTCTTCTCTCTCCGGGTGCAATATACCATTAATATCAACAACTACTATATTACCGGGGTTAACCCCAGCCTTAATCAAGTACCTAACTATTGATAATCCTGCTGCCCCGGCACCAATCATTGCAACTCTTATTTCCTCTAACTTCTTGCCAACAATTTTTAACGCGTTGAAGAGAGCAGCTAATACCACTAGAGCAGTGCCCTGCTGGTCATCGTGCCATACGGGTATATCTAATAGTTCTCGGAGTCTTTCAAGTATGTAGAAACATTTAGGACTGGCAATATCCTCGAGGTTCAATCCGCCAAAACTTGGTTCAAGAGCTTTTACAATATTGATGAACTCGTCGGCGTTTTTTGTGTTTACTGCTAGTGGAATAGCGTCTACTCCGCCGAGATATTTGAATAAGAGTGCTTTACCCTCCATTACTGGTAAGCTTGCCTCAGGACCTATATCGCCTAGCCCTAGAACACGTGTACCATCGGTTACAACAGCTATAGTATTCCAACGACTAGTAAGTTCGAAAGAAAGGTTCTGATCGTTGCTTATAGCTCGAGCTGGTCCGGCAACACCTGGAGTATACCATATGGAGAAATCTTTTAGACCCTTTATTGGCACCTTTGGGACTATCTCTATCTTACCACGGTATTTTTTATGGCAACTAATGCTTTTAGAGTAAACGTTCTGCACCATCTTTCTCACTTCATAAATCAATTACCTAGCTTCTGAAAAACACAAGGCTACAAAGGCTACTGTTCTTATACTACAATTAAAATACTATGTCAAACAATATCAATTATTTACTTTAAGGTAGTTTTTTGTAGTAAATATTTTAAATCTCACTTGTATACACAAAACCCGGGGCCCTTCTACATGGTAGAAAAATATAATATAATAAAAGTAGTATTACTTTTAATAATGTTGTTGAACTCGACAGTAGCGTTATCACCAGTGCAGATGTATGTAGAAAAAAGTAACGTAGAGTTAAACACATTTTTCGATAATAATATAATTGAACTGAAAACATCTGAGTATTATGGGAGAGCTATAAGACCGGGGTATGAACCACTTAACGTCGATGTAAAAAGAGAAATTGAGGAATCCTTTAAGAGAAGAGATAAGGATAGCGATGGATTATCCGATTTACTTGAGGAAGTACTTGTAAACAATAGTGTAATGGGGAAAAACATAGTATATGATAACACAACTAATAGGATAGGGATATTGATATTATTCTCTGCACGTCCGGCAAGAAATGCAAATGAGTCAAAGATCTTAGAAAACAAAATACAGGTTCTAATAGACTACTTGGTTAGAGAACTTCGTAGTAAAGGAATTGATGCCGAACTACGATATGGTCCATACACCTATATAACTCCAGGATTCTCTCTATGGATACCATATAACAAGAGTATAATAGAAAGTCTAACTGTAATGCTTAGAGGAATAGATTTAGATGGAGATGGCTCAAGCGATAAAATCCTTATTCATCCGGTAACCTATACAAGAGTACTAAACTATATGACAACTCGTCAAACATATATACGTCCCTATGTATGGGTTGATCTAGGAATAAATGGTAGTGGTATAACGGTAGCAGTATCCGACACAGGTGTAGATGACTCTCATCCGGGATTTGCTGGCAAAATAGTGCATTGGATAGACTATGTTAACAGTCAGAGTTCTCCTTACGATGATCACAGCCATGGCACTCACGTATCTGGCACAATACTTGGATCATATACAACTGAAGCGACAGCAGGTAGCAATAGACACGGGCTCTACATATCATCAGCGTCAAGCGGATACTATTTTGGATGGTATGTGTGGAGTACTGGTGGTACAATAAGAGTATATGCAAGCGGTCTCCTTGCTTCAGCTAATCTTTACTACTCTGGTGAAGATCCATTATGGTTAGCGCAAAAGAAGGGAACTCTACAACAAGTAGCAAGTGGTAATCCAATAGAATATACTGTATCACAGCCCGGATGGTATTTTGCAGAGTCAACTTCGAGACTTGGAGGATCAATGGAATTTGAGGTTCCGATAGAAGATGTTGGAGACGGATACGACTTTATGTGCGGTATGGCTCCAAATGCCAACTTAGCATCCTATAAGGTCTGTGACAATCAAGGAAGCTGTGCTAGTGATGCAATCCTGAATTCGATGAACGATGCAATAGCTAATAGAGAAACCTACGGTATAAAGGTACACAACTTCAGCCTAGGTGGAAGCTATGCTGGCACCTATGACTCCATTATAGAAGAGGCCGTTACAAGCGGGGTACTCTTTGTTGTTGCAGCAGGAAACGATGGATCCGGATCCAATAATGCCGGAAACTCTGAGCCAGCAGCAGTCCCCAAAGCCCTTACTGTTGCTGCAACAGATCACTTCCCCTTTAATATTACATCATATAGTAGCCAAGGAGGAGAAAGCGCTGTTAACTCAAGTATTATAAAACCTGATGTGGCATTTGTTGGAGGGGGAGCGTATTGGGTAAGCGGCACTAATGCTGGCGTCTATAGTGCGATAACCTCTGATGTCTATTCTAGCTATCCTGGATGGTCTCTCGAGATGAGAGGTACAAGTATGTCGACACCCGGTATGTCTGGAGTAGCTGCTCTCGTTGCACAAGCTGTTACACAGTCAATAGGATGGGACTATACATCTCAATCTTCGCAGAGCGCGTTAATGGTGAAGAATATAATATTAATAAACACGTATGAGCTTTATCCGCTAACAAGAATAAGTGATGCGGCAAACAGTCCCACTTTAGAAAAAGGCGGTAAAGATCCACATGAAGGCTGGGGATTTGCAGACCCCTATGCGGCAGTTGTCGCGGCACTAAGTATGGCTGATCCACTAGTACCAGGCAGTATTATAAACGGGTGGTTTAGAAGGGGCGCAATATATCAAGGTACAGTAACTAATGAGTTTGGACCTAGTGTATGGACGAAATTATTTATGCTACCAAACAGTACAATATCATTACCAAACGGTACATCATTTAGCGTGAAGTACAAGTTTAAACTATACATAACAAATAATAATATTGCAGACACCGACTACGACCTATACATTTACAGATATAATCCTGACCCATATAGCGGCGACCCAGTAATACTAGTGAAAAGCGTACAAGACTTTGGATACAATGAGAGTATAACCTATACGCCCTCAAATGATGGCGAGTTTGTATGGGTTGTAGCTAAGAGGGCGAGAGAAGATAGTGCAGGAGGAGAATGGGTATTAGTAACGGGCCCCACAGTAAGTGAATTTGGTACTCCTGAGGGTGGTAGTGTTCCTTCTGAGTCTGGTGAGGCTTGGATTGG
>JALVFK010000271.1 GCA_027030065.1 Desulfurococcales archaeon
ACTACTTATTCTCGTTACAGTGTAGCCTTTGTTTTCTACTACTCTATCCTCTAGGTCAAGGTATCCATCAAACTCCTCGCATAAGCCGTTGGGATGGCATGGTAGGTACATGTTCTCTGCTATATAGCTCCATTCTTCTACTTCACTAGCCCCTACTTCCAGCTTCTTTAATACTCTAGCCCACTCTCTCCTCCCAAGAGCTTCCTTGTAATAGTGTACTCCTAGTTCTAGGTTCTTTTTCGCCAATACGTTAGTATAGAAGCTGTTATCAACTGATGGATGATACTCATCCGGCCCCATAACGTTCCTTATAACATAGCCTCCTCTACTGTCATCGTATTCTACTCTACTCGCCCAGAATCTAGCTGTCTCGAATATTATTTCAAGCCCGTATTTCTCCATGAATTCTTCGTCTCGTGTAAACTCGTAGTATAAGTGGGTTGCCAACGCTATATCAGCTGTAATGTGTTGTTCTTGTTCTCCAGTCCATATACGGATCTTCTTGCGTCCGAGTAGGTCTAGGGGGATTTCTCTTGGAGTAGCCTCAACACCATCATCACAAGACTCCCATGGATACTGTGCTCCACGATACCCGTTTAGTCTAGCATTCTCTCTGGCTTTGTCAAGCATAGCGTAACGATATAATAGTATTCGGCGAGCTGCTTGAGGGGCTATGAGGGCGTAGAAGGGTAGTGTGTAGAGATCGGTATCCCAGAAGACATGACCCCTATAACCTATACCATGGAGTCCACGTGCAGGTATCATGAGGTATTCTTGTTCTTCATCAACTAGTTGTAGTAGATGGAAAGCATAGAATAATAGCTTCTTCTCAGCCTCACGGTCGCCCTCTATTGTAAAGCTTATACTATCCCACCATTTCCTCCACTCATCACTATGTTCTCCAAGTAGTACTCCATAGCCCTTAGCTGAAGCCTCCTCTAGTACTCGGATAGCCTTGTCTATCGGATTATTTGTCTCACGATTAGAGGCTATAGATGCTATTCTCAGTATTTCTATAGAGTCCTTCTCCCCGCTATAATACCATGATATCTTCTTATTGTTCTTTTGAACTAGTTTAACTGGCTCGCCATCTACGATAGTTTTCGCTGCAACTATAACCCGGTATTGCTTATCAGTTGTCTCGAGGTCTAAGAGGACATTGTCTCCTAGCTCTTCAACCCCAACTACATTATAGTGTTTTACCTCAATATTCTCCGGTATAAGAGGGTTAGCCTTATCCAACTCTATAGGCGCTTCTATGAGTACTCTATTCTTTTCCTCTAATGTTATCCTAGAATATTGTAGTACTAGGTTCTTGTATCGCTGGTGGACTATCCTAGTACTCTCATAGAATACCTTGTTTCCTCCGAGCACGCATTCTATTCTAGTTTTAACGAGTCCTCGATAGGCGTCTAGTGTTCTAGTCATATCTAGTTCATCACATAGTGTAGGGTCTAAGGGATACGATCCTATAGTAATGTAGAGACTGTTTACTCTCGGAAAATTCACTAGCTCGCGATAGAATATAGGTGTATAATCATATACTCCCGCCAAGAAGAAGCCGTAACGGGAGGGTAGTAGTTCTAGTTCTCCCCTAACACCTATTCTACCATTAGCGAGTGCTAGGATTGTACCATAGTATTCCTCGCGGCTGGGATCATATACTTTAAACCTATAAGTGTATTTCAAATCCGGCACCCTAGAGATAACGTTATCTCTAAGGGGTCGTGAACAGATAATTTCTCTAAGACAAGGTCTACTCCTATAATATCGGGGTCTACGTGTTGGGGGAGCCTGTAGCCAACTGTTTTAAAGCCCAGTTCTCTACCAGCAATTATACCGGATGGAGCATCCTCATATACTATAAAGCATTTTGGATTCAGGATTAGTCTAGATGCTTCCCTTTGTGCTAGCATGAATACTTCTTTCTTAGATGAAGCCTTACCGCTAACGTTTAAGTCAAATAATTCTACGAGAGGCTTACCGCTTGGTAAGTATGCGTGTTTTGCTATTAGCTCAGCATTCTTTGACGCTGATGCTAGTACCTGTATTATGCCTTGATTCTTAGCTTTCAAGATATATTCTACTGCATCCATATTCACAGTGAAACGCTTCTCTTCTACTAGTTTGCGGAAGACAGTATTCTTGTACTCCATGAACTCTTGGAGAATCCTCCTACCATAGCCTTCTAGTAGACTACTCCTACTATAACCTCCCAAGCGCTCCAAAA
>JALVFK010000272.1 GCA_027030065.1 Desulfurococcales archaeon
AGGATCCAGGGCTAAGAGCATATGCTCTCGGATTCCTTGGAAGCGTTGCTGAAAGCCTACCCGAGGAAATAACAAAGCTTACAGAAGTTATAGCCAAGTTCCTAGACGACGAAGACCCCTTCGTACGATCAAGCGCTCTAATAGCGTTATCAGCTGTAGCTTTTGCCGCACCAGATAAGATAACCCCCTACCTAGACAAGATTGTAGGATTACTAGAGGATCCAGATGAAGGCGTTAGAAGCTATGCAGCCCGCTTCATAGGAATACTTGGTATGAGAAAACCAGAATACGTTAAAGACCTATTAGACAAGCTCATAGAACACGTTGACGATAAGTCTCGTAGTGTTAGATTAAACGTTATTAGCGCTTTGAACAGTATCGCTGAGCGTAAGCCAGAGTACTTGTTAAAGTATCTTAACGTAATTGAAGACTTATCTAAAAACCATGACCCCGAGATTAAGAGTACTGCCCTCGCAGCCCTAGGCTTCTTAGCTAGATTACCGGATATGCGTGAACGTATACTCAAGCGGCTCGTCGAGGCTTTAAGGAGCGGTGATAGAGTTAGCAAGAAGTACGCGTTAGCAGCTCTAAGTATAGCTAGCCTTACTGGTAAGGAGAGCGAAGTCTACTTGCCAATAGTATTAGACATACTTGCTGGGAGAGACCGTGAGCTAGCATTAATTGCTGGTAGAGTTGTAGGAGAACTAGCAAGACGTAGCGGGAGATGGCTTGCAGAATACTTGGAGAAAAGACTTGGAGAAGAAGCTAAGACTACTTCAACTCTCTTCGCGTTAGAATATCTAGCAGACCGTATGCCTGATGCAATGGAGAATGTCTTACCAGTACTCCTAGAATACGCTGACAAGATGAGTGATGAGAACAAGATAAACACTATGCGAGTATTAGCAATATTGGCTAAGAAGAAACCCGAACTACTAGTAAGACACATTAAGAAACTCGTAGAATTCTTGGAAACCAGTAACCAGGATCTCCAACTAGCAGTACTATACGTTCTAGGACTCCTAGCCGCCGCGAAGCCAGAAGCACTAGTACCCTATATTGATAGGATAGCAGAGTTCCTCAAGAGCGAGAACAATATGGTTAGAGCAACGGCTGCAACAGTCATGGGGCTTATTGGTAACAAGTATCCAGTAAAAATATTGGAGTACAAGGACGAGTTGTTGAAGCTTGTCGAGGATGAGAGTAGTGATGTTAGAAAGACTAGCTTGTGGGCTTTGAATAATATAGTGTTAGCTGATCCAACAATAATAGAACCAATACTAGACACTATTAAGAAGCTATTAGAAGACAAGGACCCCGATACAAGGTTATGGGCAACTGGTCTCTTAGCAGCCTATGCCGATACTAATCCAAGAGCATTAGAGAACATTATAGGCAAGATAATAGACCTCGCACACCGTGATCCAGGAGAAATAAAGGCTTTCGCGGTCCACGCTCTATCAGTTATAGCTGATAGAGAACCCGAACTCCTACTAGACTATTTCAAGGACATAGTAGAACTAGTTGACAAGATCAGAAACCGTGATCAACTCCTAGAACTACTCGTAACAATAAAGAAGCTTGGAGCAATTGCTCCAGAAAAACTATTAGAACATGCAGACAAGATTGCAAAACTACTTAGACTAGAAGATGATACAATAGCGGGTTACGCTAAAACTATTCTCGGACTAATAACCGGGCGGGATAAGGAGTCAAAACAAGAGTAAAGGCTTCTAGACCGCGTGTTTTAAAAGTATTTATCTCACGAGGAGTTTTTCTCAACTAATATAATTATGCTTCAATTAATACCAAGACCCTAACTCTTTAAATACTTCTTGATACAAGCCTAGGAAGTAGAAACTATCTAGAACAAAGGGGTGTTTCTAGGAATGGTCTTGTTCGAAGAAGAATGGGAGGAAGAGTGGGAAGAAGAAGAGGAATGGGAAGAAGAGGAAGAAGAAGAGGAGTGGTGGGAGGAGGAAGAAGAGGAAGAAGAATGGGAGGAAGAGTGGTAATCTAGGCCTTTATGCCGTATACATGGAGTGTTTTTAAAATAATTATTATAGTGTGTGTTCTAGTCTTTTCTCCACTAATAGTAGGGCTCTTTTAGCGTCTTCTACCGCCCATTCTAATCCTAGTTTCTCAAGGGTTTCCGGTAGAGGTACACCGTATTCTGAATGCCATCCTCTTAGCTCGTAATATGTTCTCCGTGCCTCCAAGAAGTCTTGTTCGTCTATGAAGGCCTTGTTGCCTTTTGCTGGGCCTTCTGGTTCGGGTATCCACCATTTTGGCGGAATAGTATCGTCTTGAGGTGGTGTCAGCCAGTCTAGTACTCCATGTATTCTTGCTAACGCCTCGGTTCTTGCGCTTACCTCTCTAAGACTTTCCGGAGTAGTATTCCACCCAGTCACAGTATTTAGTAGGAGTGATAGGTCTTCGAGACCATAGGGTATGAACTTGCATACACCTAGGTGGTCAAAGACGCTGTCTCTATCACGGCTTTCTATTAGGCTTGGAACTAGCTCTTTCGCGGGTCCAGCGTTGGGTGGCATGTGGGGGTGGGGCCATCCTCTCAGGTGGCTTGCTCCTACGTCTGCTGTAGCATAGCTTAGAGCATAGGTTCTCCTACCACGTGGATCCCATGCTGGTGCTTCGAGTCCTTTAACGTGTACTGCTAGTTCTTCGCCTCTACCGAGTATTCTGGATGCCCTGGCTACGCCTTCTGATAGTATTGCTCCTATACCCTTCTTATGGGCTATCATTTCTATGAGCTTCTCTACTGCCTCCTTATCCCCGAATCCTTTAGCCTCTAAGCCGTCTAGTTCTTCTAAGCCTACAAGCCTCTTCTCAACAAGTTCTAGTAGCCACGCAATAGTGTTACCAGTAGCAATACTGTCTAACCCGTACTCGTTTACAAGATAGTTATAGTAGGCTACTGCGTCGAACTCGAATACACCTGTAGCTGCTCCGAGCATTGCCAGGTTCTCGTATTCCGGTTTAACGGTGTATTCTCTACCCTTGTACTTGAACCTAATATACTTGGAACACTTAACTGGACATGGAGTAGACCTCACATTCTCGGGTGGCTTGAAGCCGGGTATGAGTCTCTTTAATACTTCTTCTCCAGCAAGCTTTGACGCTAGTTCTTCGGGGATATAGGGTTTATTATAGTTGTATGAGGGGCTCATACCCAAGCTACCAGATATCCTTAATCCATCGTTTGTACCGTATTTTCTCGTACCCTCCGTTGAAGGGCTTGTAGCGTATTCCTCATAGTATTTCTTGAACAACTCTTCAAGCTTCTCTGGGTGTAGTACTGGGGGATTTCTCTTACCCACAACTGCTATTGCTTTAAGCTTCTTAGAACCCATAACGGCTCCAAGCCCGCCTCTACCAGCCGCCCTCGTATAATCAAATATAATGCACGCAATTCTTGCTAGGTTTTCTCCAGCTGGCCCTATTGCCGCTACACTAGCATTGGGATCAGTCTCATTTACGATAGTCTTTGTTGCCTCACTTACCCTCTTACCCCATATCTTCTCTGCACCCCGAATCTCTGCTTCACCATCATGTACCCAGAGGTATACTGGATCCTTACTAGCACCCTCAACCACTATGGCATCAAAGCCCGCTCGCTTAAGCATGGGGCCAAAGGCATCACCAGCATGGCTATCATGTATTAGTCTTGTTTCGGGGCTCTTTGAGACAACTGCTACCTTACGAGCACCGGGTACGAGACCCGATAACCCTCCGGCGGCAAAGACTATCTTGTTGGATGGGCTTAGAGGCTTGGTTCCAGGCGGTACTTCGCGGTAAATTATTAGTGTTCCGAGACCCTTCCCGCCGAGAAACTTCTCATATACTTCTTCGCCTATCTCCTCAACTCTAATTTTCTGCTTACTCAAGTTAACTCTAAGTATCCTACCATTATATCCATACATGTCCTACACCGAGAATAATCCTCTTAGATAATCTATATTCCTAAGAATACATAGTTTTCAAAGAGTTTCCTGGAAATAAAAATTGTTAGTGGCTGAAAAATATTTTCATTAATAATAAGGAAGTATTACATTATTCTTAATGATGATGTTGTCATGTGTTCTCGTTCACTTTCCTTCTGATCTCTATAATATTTTAGATCTTCGATAAATTTCTCTGCCTTATCTCTTGACATACCTACTTTGCTTACTAGATAATCTATTAACTGCTCTAGTGATTCTCCTTTTTCTAATCTCTCTAAGAGAGCCTCCATTACGTTTTCGCGGTATATCGCCATTATCTCATCTTCTAGTCCTAGATCTTCAGCGAACGCCATTACAGAGTAGTATAGTGATTCTAGAGCATGGTTAAACTCTTCTTTGCCTAGAGTTCGGGCGTCCAGATCAACTAGAAATAATACTTCATCGTCTTCTCCAAACAAGCTCGCCTTAACTAGCGGTAAACCGAAGTTAACTTTCAGTAATTCATAGTAGAGTCTAAGTCTCTTATCATTGTCGAGGAACTTTGTAGGATAGAGGGGGTTTACAGCCATTTTGACAAGATATTGCTCATAGTTTACGTATATGAGGAGTTTCAAATAGGCTTTAGGGTGGAAGGCCTCGATCAACACCCCCTCATCGCTTCTCTTTACGTCTACATCCCAGTCCCAGTCAATAGGTCTCTTAGCGTCACTAGAACCAGCTTTCAACCATTCAATAATATTGTTAACTGTTTGTTCGATAACATTCTTGTCCTCCGAGAAAACCACCCCTATATAAAGAATGTATGCAAAGGACTAAATAAGGATTACCAATAAGGGACTCGGAGCTATGTTAAGTTTGTTTTTTGTATGGGTTCTGTTATAGGGTATATCATTCTCCCGAAGCCCTCACGTGTATTACTATTATCGTATATTTCCTCTATGTGGAATACGTATGCTGGATAATTGCTCCTACCCCTACGTGGCTTATGGAACATGTCGTGGAGAGCATTCAAATATATCTTGTATGGGTCTCCACTATCATCGTGTATATCAACGCTACACCTTACCTCAAAGCTCGTATCCGGTGGGATAAAGTAGAGTAGAGTTGCCCTCCTATTAGCCCTTATATTCGTCCATGAGTGACGGAACCCCATTTCAAGGCCTCCTATCAACTTCAAGTCTAATAGGTCTTCGCGGTAGAATTCCTCTAATAGTATTCTTGAAACCTCGCCTAAGCCTAGGGGCCTATCTATATCGTAGGCATAGTGTACAGCCTTTCTAGCCTGTTCTTCTATTAGTTCTTTTCTCGGGACAAAGCCTACCATCTTAATACTCCCACTAAGCCCCGCAGGACCATATGTTATTACTGCTGGTGTCGCTCTAGTGAACTCTAATACTAGTTTCTCAAATGAGAACTGCTCACCCTTCATGAAGCGTTTCAACAAGTTTATTCTAGCATAAAATATTTCCTCAAGGAATATTTTCGGGAGACCGTGGCCCAACTACTATATCCTCCTCCCTACTCGGTCACATTCTCTCTTATTATTTGTTTCTCTAAAGTCTTCCATAAAGTAGTACCCGTTTAGGCCAAGTAGGTTATCTCAACTCCTATACGAGGCTCTGATTACTGCTTATACCTTTTATACGTGGGACAATATAAGATACTACGAGCTACTTTGAGTAAAAATAACACCACTTCTAGGGAAGAGCAGAGACTCTCAACACCTCCACGCCATAATGAGAGGCTTAAACAGCTGGCATTATTGATAAATGATAATAGGTTTGAGGAGGCCCGTAGGCTCTGGTCTAATATTAGACAAGAATACATGGATAACTATCGTTTAGCTATAATCCATGTTGTAAACTATATTAGAAGCAAGGTTAGGCTGAGAGAACCTAGAGTATTCATCGAGTTATTTTATGACTACTTTGGCCCCATTATCCGGAGATATGTTAACCATGCCATTAGACGTATTAGGGGGGAGCCCAGATGGATAAACCTGCTTGAAGCCTATGCTGCTAAACTATATGTTGAAGTAATGTTAATGGGCGATAACATTGCCTCAAGTATTGTTAGACTATATCTAAGCGAGCTTAAGAACCAGGTAAAAGAGCGTATAAGACAGGTCTACGAGTCATGTAATACTCTTGAATGCATTGAAGAAAAGATAAACTGGATTCTACGCGAAATAAAGAGAAGAGAAAACGTACACCTTTCAAGACACGTAGACTTATTTGAACAAATAATATCAGAGGCGCTCATAGAGTCTCGTGAAAAACTGTTAAGACTCTTAGAACGTGATGCTAGGAAGCTTAGAGCAATGTACGGGTATAGTGCTAGTAATATTAAGCGAAACCTCCCATACACAACACGTTTCATAGAAGACGAGATCATATGTGAGAGAATCGCTAGTATGGGAGACAAGTT
Organism: Desulfurococcales archaeon; assembly: GCA_027030065.1. Lineage (GTDB taxonomy): Archaea > Thermoproteota > Thermoprotei_A > Sulfolobales > WANQ01 > JALWGO01. The sequence continues at coordinate 6,390 of JALVFK010000272.1, forward strand.
GTTCAAGAGAAAATGCTTATGAGATAACCGGCTTCATCCGAGAATGGCTTGTCTTTTCGAGGCTATGGTTATTCTTCAACGTATTCCTCTTCCTCGAACTCTATTCTCTCAGCACCCAGCTCTCTTGCAGCAATCTCATCTATTTCATCGCCTACTGCTTCACGGAAATGCTTCTTCATCAACGAGTTTATTTTCTC